>QKII01000085.1 GCA_003249625.1 Propionivibrio sp.
CCTCGCCATGGACCAGTACGACAACCGCGATCAGCTCTGGCGCGTCTCGGAAGGCCACTGCATCAATTACTACGAAGTGCCGACCTTCTGGAGCACGGTCGAGGTGCATTACGACCTGCAATCGGGGCGCTACATCGCCATCAACCTCAACAACGAACACAGCATGTACGACTTTGACGTCAAGCTCGATCGCAACATGTTCACTCCGGAAGCGCTACGGCGCGGCGGCAAGCGGTAGGTATTACGCTTTGCGTCGTTTTTTTCTGACCGGCGTTCTCCTGGTGGTCCTGGCGGTTATCGGACCGCATGCGGATGTCTGGAGCGCCGAGGCCGAGATCGCGCCCCTGGCCCCCAGGTCATTGCTGCTGGACGGTCAGGTGATCGGCAACCGGGTGGTGGTGGTCGGAGAACGCGGCCACGTGCTGGTCTCCGACGATGCCGGCCGCAGTTGGGTGCAACGCCCGGCGCCGACCCGGGCAACTTTGACCAGTGTGTTTTTCGTCAATGAGCGACTCGGCTGGGCGGCCGGCCACGATACCGCGATCCTGCGCACCGTGGATGGCGGCGAGAGCTGGCAGTTGGTTCATGAGGACCAGGCCGTCGAGCGGCCGATCCTGGATCTTTGGTTCAAGGATGAACGTCTCGGCTATGCGATCGGTGCTTACGGTCTGTTCCTGGTGACTTCCGACGGTGGTACGACCTGGAAGGAGAGGCCGTTTGCGGCCAAAGATCTGGTCGCGGTCCCTCGGGACAAAACGGATAATGGCGACTGGTATGAGTCGGACGCATCGCTGGGAGAAGATGTCCACCTCAACCAGATCCGTCAGGCAGAGAGCGGTCGCCTGTACATTGCCGCCGAGGCGGGCAATATTTACCGCTCGGATGATGGCGGAACCTCCTGGCTGTCGCTCAAGCCTCCTTACCAAGGCTCCTTCTTCGGGACCCTGCCGCTTCAGGACGAGAGTTTGCTGGCTTATGGTCTGCGCGGCAACCTGCTGTTTTCGGCGGACGCCGGGCGGCGCTGGGCCCATGAGGACAGCGGTGTGGTCGCCACCTTGAATGATGCGATCCGCTTGCGTGACGGCCGGATCGTACTGGTCGGGCTGGCCGGCACGCTGCTGGTCAGCAGCGACGGAGGCCGGACCTTCAGCGTCTATCATCAGGCGGACCGGGCCGGGCTGTCACGGGTGCTCGAAGTCGATGATGGCGCCCTGGTGCTGATCGGCACCCACGGCGTGCGGCGTTTCCTCCTGCCGGCGCCCGCTGCACTGCCGCCCGTTAAAAGGGAGGGCGCTTCGTGAAAACGCTTTCCTTTCTCAATGCCATCGAAGCTTTCCTGTTCCGTTGGCGAAGCCCGGTCATTGCCGTTTTCCTTCTGGTGACGGTTCTGTTCGGTGCGGCGGTGCTGCAACTGCGCATTGATGCCGGCTTCGACAAGATGCTGCCGCTGGACCATCCCTACATGCAGACCTATGTCGAGTATCGTGACGCTTTCGGCGGCGCGAATCGCATCCTGGTCGCCCTGATGGCCAAAGATGGCAACATGTTCACGCCCGAGTTCTTCGATGAACTGCGCCGGGCGACGGATGAAGTGTTTTTCCTG
>QKII01000242.1 GCA_003249625.1 Propionivibrio sp.
GGGCGTGACGGGTGGCCTCGTCCCAGTTGTTATGCTCCAGTGCGTTGCGGAAATTTGCCGGAAAAGTCTTTCCGTGCGTGTCGTGGAATATGCGCAGGATCTTGAAGAAGTTGTAAATGTTACCGTTGGCGTAACGTAACCCGACGTCGGTTTCGATGCCTGGAAGTTTTGGCATGACCTGTTCGGTGGATTCGTTCAGCGTTGAGCGCTGGGTAAACGCCAGCGGCGGAATCGTCTGCGCTTCCTGGTAGGTGACGTGCGCAGGGGCGTGCTTGAGCAGCGAGCCGAGCAGGTCACCCGACTTGACAGGTTTGACAATGTAGCCGTCCATCCCGGCGCTGCGGCATTTTTCCTTTTCAGTTGCGAGGGCGTTGGCGGTCAGGGCGATGATCGGCAGGTTGGAGTACTCTGGATTACGGCGAATCTGCCGCGTTGCTTCGTAACCGTCCATGACCGGCATCTGGCAATCCATCAGTACGCAGTCCGGGCGCTTCTCAGCGATAGCGATGAGTGCTTCGCGGCCGTTCGCCGCTACGCGCACGCGCATCCCCGCGTCGGTCAGCATATCGCGGACGACTTCCTGATTGAGTTCCACGTCGTCGACCACGAGGATGTCGAGACCGCGCAGGCGTGCCGTGTCGACGTCGGCCTTGGTCCGCGTCACGAAATCCGGTTCGACGCGGATACCGAGGAATGGGGCGATCTCGGCAAAAAGCCGGCTGGCCGTCGTTGGCTTGGTGAGGATGCCGTCGAACATTGCCGCGTCGGCTTCCAGGTCGACGTCGAGCGAATAGTTCGTAACGAGGAAAATCGGCGGCATGGAGACTGGCGGCCATGCCTCGCGCAGGTGGCGAATCGTTTCGACACCGTTCATTCCGGGCATGTCCATGTCAACCAGAATTGCCAGGTACTCTGCGCCGGGCCTTTCCCGTGCTGCAGCGACAGCCTCGTCGCCCGAGCAGTGCTCCTCGCTTGCCAGGCCGATCTGCCGGAGCTGGTTGCCGATCGCTTCTCGATAGACGGGGTTGTCGTCGATCACCAGTACCGGTCGGCGGGCGAAGAGGGCGACCTTTTTTCTGGCGGCCGCAAAGTGCGATTGCTGTTCAGGGTCGATGCCGAGGCAAACCGAGAAGGTGAACGTGCTGCCCCGGCCCTTCGCACTCGATGCGCTGATTTGTCCACCCATCAGTTCGACCAGCTGTTTGCAGATTGCCAGTCCCAGACCAGTACCGCCATAGCGTCGTGTAGTCGTTGCATCGGCCTGGGTGAACGCGTTGAACAGCCGTGCCAGTTGGTCTTCGGCAATGCCAATCCCTTCGTCGATGATTTCGACATGCAGACGCGCGGCAACCGGCGTGATTTCTTCGCAGCGTGCACGGATGATGACGTTGCCCCGGTCGGAAAACTTGATGGCGTTGCCGATCAGGTTGATCAGTACTTGTTCAAGGCGCAGGGCGTCTCCGATGAAGACCCGGTTGCAGCATTCGTCGATGAAGATGGCGATTTCGATTGATTTCTTTTCGGCTTTCCCGGAAAGCAGGTTGCCGACATCACCGAGTACGCGATCGAGTTTAAATGGCGCATTCTCCAGTTCGAGTTTTCCGGATTCGACTTTCGAAAAATCGAGGATGTCGTTGATGATGCGCAGGAGGAGGTCAGAGGTTTGCTGAATCTTCGTCAGGTAGTTGCGCTGCTTCTGGCTTGGCTTGGTCGCCAGACACAAATCTGTCATGCCGATGATGGCATTCATGGGCGTACGTATTTCGTGGCTCATGTTGGCAAGGAAGTCGCTGCGCGTCTGCGCCAGCCTTTCGGCCTCGACTTGCGCCTGAATGCGCAGTTTTTCCAGTCGTCGCCGTTCGAGCACATCGAGAAATCCGACCAGAATGACGATCAGCGGCACGATTCCCGCGGCGATGACGAAAAGCCGGGCGTTACCGTGCTCGGCTACCTGCTCCGTGGATATTGAGACGAAAGCGAGCGGGGTGTCCTCGATGTCGACGCGGGCGATGGTATAGCTTTTGCCGTTGTACTTGAAGGTGCCCACCAACGTGCTTTTGTCGTCGGTTGTGGACTGCGCGCGAATATCCTGCCAATGATCCTCCATGCGGAACGGTGGCTCCGAATCGCTGTACATCGGCACGCCGCTTTCACGGTTGACCAGAAGGCCGTGGCCTCGCGCTTTTGTCGATCCGAACTGCGCAAAGCTGGCGCCTGCATCGATCCAGGCCAGTAATTCGCCGCGATAGGTCTTGTTGATCCAGACAGGAACCATGACGACCAGGCCGCAGTTGCGCACGCACAGACGCGTCCGGCGCTCCTTGTTGTCGGGAATCAGCCAGTCCCTGAGTCCGGCCTCGGGTTCGGGTGCGTTCCATTGGGCAACCCGCGTGGCGGTGTTGTCGATCAACATGAAACCGGAGAACAGCGCTTTGTCGCCCCCCCGTTTTCTCTTTGCGACATACTCGAAGCGGTCTTCGATCAGCTGCACGTTGACCCCAAGTCCGTATTGGAAACTCATCCCGAGATCGCGGTTGCGGAAGAAATTCACGACTTGTTCCGATTCAGCGAGTTCCGCCGTTTCGATCTGACGTTCGGCAAAGAAATATGAGATTGCCGAGGCCTGTTTCTCGGCTTCAAGCAGGAACTGGGTTTGGGCGCTGCCTTGCACCCGTTGCAGCGACAGATAGTTGCTCCAGAACACTGCGCCTGCATAGGTGATGAACAGCAGGAAGGTGAGCGCGCTTTTCTTGTGCCGCCCAATGAAGTTGAAAATTCCCTTTTCTTCCTGCATTGCAAGAACTACTTCTTGATCGAGGGGTCGTGGAAAAATTCCGGGAGATAGCGCGGTGCGGAGCGATAGTGTTTATTGACCAGTTGCATGTAGGTGCCGTTTGCCTTGATTTCGCTCAGGAAAGCGTCGAACTCGCGGCGAAGTTCCGGCGAATCCTTGCGGAATCCAGCGGCCATCAATTGTTCGCCCGAGATCGGTCCTATGACCTTGATCTGTCCCTGCCATTTTTCCATCGAAACGATGATGTCCGGAACGTCGAGCAAGGTCATCTCGCTTTCGTTCTTCACGATGGCAGGGACGATATCGTTGAGACTGGCTTCCGTCGAGAAACGCTGCAGACGATAACCCTTGCCTTCGAGATCGTACAAACGCGGATCGAGGCAGGAATTGTCCATCACAAACGTACTGGCTTCCTTGAGCTTGGCCTTGGTTGCGTAAATGTCCTTTGCCAGGCTGCCGCTCGGGGCGATAGGTGTCACTTTCGAGTCGGAGCGGGCGAGCAGCCAGACGGCGGACGGAAAAGTCGGTTGCGAATAGTCGATGAGTTTCTTGCGCGGCGGCAGAATGGTCAGCCCATTGGCGATGATGTCGCCCCGGACAGCGCGCTTGCCAGTCGTGCGTACTTCCGGCCTGTACTCCACGTCGTACCCGATCAGATCCTGGATGACGTTGATCCAGTCGGTCGAAACGTATTCGTAGCGAACGCCGATGCGCTTGGCGAACAATTGCATGATTTCGGCATCGAAGCCTTCGCCGTTGCCCATGACGAAGCGGGCGTAAGGCACGCCCAGGTGGCGGATGACGCCGCGTTCCTTGATGTCACCAAGATCCTGCGCCTGAACGGACGTTCCGGCCAGGAGCAGCGCCAGCCCGGACAGAGTGGCGACGGACGCGAACCGAATTTGATTTGCGAGGCGGGCGAGGTATTTCATGGCGTTGGCGGGCGAAGAAGATATCCGAACGCTACGAATATAGCATTCTTGGCCAGCGATCCCCTGCGAGATTTCGGATGCGGGGCCGGTCTCGCGGATGTGCTTTCCCCTGTACCTATAGCCCGTACTTCCTGATCTTGTCGTGGAGGGTCGTTTTCGGGATGCCTAGCGCTTCGGCGCAGCGCGAAAGGCTGGCCGGATGGCGCTGCATCGCCTCGGTGATCAGGGCGCGCTCGAACGCTTCGACGGCGTCCGGCAGGGAGCGCAATTGTTCCTGAATCACCTCGCCGAAGGGAGGGGCGCCATATTCGATGCCAAGGACGCAACGGTCCGCGACGTTGCGTAATTCGCGTACGTTGCCCGGCCAGGAGTAGCCCATCAGCTGTTGCAGGCGCGCGGTGTCGATCGGCGGTACCGGTCGCTCGTGCCGTGCGGCGGCTTGCAGCAGGAAGTGCTGGAACAACAGGGGAATGTCGTCGAGACGTTCTCGCAGGGGCGGCAGCATGATCGTCGCGACGCTCAGGCGGTAGTAGAGATCGGCGCGGAACTGGCCGCGATCGGCGAGTTCCCGCAGGTCGACCTTCGTCGCGGCGACAACACGGCAGTCGATGGGGATCGGCGTATTCGAGCCGAGGCGCTCGAGCGTGCGCTCCTGCAGCACGCGGAGCAGTTTGATCTGCATGGCCATCGGCATCGACTCGATTTCGTCGAGGAACAGCGTGCCGCCACTGGCGTATTCGATCCGCCCGATCCGTTTTTTCCCCGCGCCGGTATAGGCTCCGGCCTCGTGCCCGAAAATTTCGCTCTCGAACAATGTGTCGGGAAGGCCGCCGCAATTGATCGCGACATAGTTGCCGCGGCAACGGGGGCTGGCCTCGTGCAGGCAGCGGGCGACGAGTTCCTTGCCGGTTCCGGTCTCACCGTGGATCAGCACGTCGGCCGCACTGTTGGCCAGGCTGGTGATCAGGGACCGGACACGGCTCATGCCGGCGGACTGTCCGATCAGCCGGGCATCGACCTTGTCCTGTCCGTCGAGGCGGGCGCGGAGTTGCCGGACTTCGAGGACCAGCCGCCGCTTCTCGATGGCGCGACGCACGACGTCCACCAAGTGTTCGGGAGGGAACGGCTTCTGAATGAAATCGTAGGCGCCGTCCTTCATCGCCTGGACGGCCATGGATACGTCACCGTGGCCGGTGATCAGCACGACCGGGAGTTCAGGGTCAATCTCTGCAAGTTTGCGCTGGAAGCTAAGCCCGTCCATGCGCGGCAGACGGATGTCGCTGACGACGACGCCCGGAAAGTCCGGGGTTACGATCGATTCGGCTTCCTCGGCGCTGGCTACTCCGGCCGTGGGGATGCCTTCGAGCTGCAGCGCCTGCTCGCAGCCGAGCCGGACGTCCGGATCGTCTTCAATGATGAGTGCCTTGAGGTTCATGCGGTACTGGTGTCCGGTCGAGTGGAAGCTCCAGGGTGAATATTGCGCCACCGTCTGGGTGGTTGGCGCCCGCGAGGGTACCACCAAAATCGTTGACGATTCCGGCGGAGATGGCGAGGCCGAGGCCCAGTCCGTGTCCCGCTTCCTTTGTGGTGAAGAAGGGCTCGAAGAGGCGTTGACTCACTTCGTTACTCAGTCCCGGGCCGTGATCGTGCACGTGCAGCCGGATGGCGTTTTTATCGGTCTCCATGCCGATGTCGATCTTGCGCAGCTCCCGGCCGGCAACCGCGTCGATGGCATTGCCGACAAGGTTGACTACGACCTGTTCGAGCCGGTTGGAGTCGCACAGTGCCATTGCCGGCGAATCAGGTAGCTCCAGAGCGACGGTGGCGTCAGCCGTGCGCAAGCGCTGGTCGAGGAGTGCGACGGCGTTGTTAACGACTGTGCGCAGGTCGACGGGCTGTGCCTTGCCGGTGGATTTGCGGGCGAAGGCTTTCAACTGTCCGGTGATCTGGCCCATGCGGTCGACGAGTTGCCCGATCCGCTCGAGATTGGCGCGCGCTGTCGCTTCGTCGCCACGTTCGAGGAAGCGTGTTGCGTTGCCCGAGAGCGTGCGCAATGCGGCCAGCGGCTGGTTTAATTCGTGCACGATCCCCGCCGAGAGCTGGCCGATCACGGCGAGTTTTCCGGCCTGGATCAGTTCGTCCTGCGCGGCCCGCAATGTGCGCTCCGCGCGCGTTCGTTCGGCGACTTCATCCTGCAACTGGCGGTTGGCGGCCGACAGGTCAGCGGTACGTTCCTCGACCTTGCGTTCGAGTTCGTCGTAGGCTTTTTGCAGCGCCTCGCGTGCGGCAAGGCGGTCGCGCAGGTGGCGGCGGCGCTGCAGGTACATGGCCGCTAGAATGTAGAGCAGGATGGTGCTGATGCCGGCCACCGCGGCACGAATCCGGCTCATGCTGTCGACCGGGTCGATGTGCGAGAAGACGGTGAGAGTCCACGGTGTGCCGGGCATCGGCAGCGATTGCCAGAGGAATTTT
>QKII01000129.1 GCA_003249625.1 Propionivibrio sp.
ACAGAGTTCGCCCCCAGCGCATTGAACGTGTCGATGTAGATCGGCGACTGGATCACGCGCATCTTCAACCCGACGATGTCATCAGCCGTCTTGAGTGCCCGCTTGCTGTTGGTCATGTTGCGGAAACCAAGATCGAAATAGGCGAGATTGACCAGACCTTTTTCCGGCAGCTTGGCATCGAGTTCCTTACCGACGGCACCGTCGAGAACAGCGTCGACTTCTTGCGCGTTATTGAACAGGAACGGGAAATCGACAATCGCGAATTCCTTGATCTGCCCTTGCAGAATACCGGTGTTCATCGCCGCAAAATCAAGCGTTCCGCCCTGAACAGCAGACAGCAGCTGAGGATCGCTACCGAGCACGCCGCCCGGGAAGACCTTGACCTTCATCTTGCCGCCGCTCTTCTCCGCAACGAGTTTGGCGAAGCGCTCGCCGCCCATCGGGATCGGGTGACCGGCCGGGTTGGCTGTCGCCCAACGGAAAGTCATCGAACGTACTTCAGCCTGTGCTCCACCGACCAAGACCAGGCTGCAGGCAGCCAGGATTGCCACTCCGATTGTTTTCTTGAATTTCACTTTAAGTCTCCTCTTGAAAAAGCACTTGAAGCAATGCGCGGTTTTACCGCATGGAATGAAAGCCGGAGATGCTGCACAACCGGCCCCCAATACACTTTGATACTCAGAACCCACCCAGCCATTTGCCGGGCACGATGATCAACGCCGGGAAGAGGATCAGCAGGGTCAGGATGACGAGGTGCGAGAGCAGGAACGGTGCGACCCCTTTGACGACCTGGGTCATGTTGCTCTTGGTGGCGCCAGCGACGACGTTAAGCACGGTTCCGACCGGCGGGGTGATCAGCCCGATCGAACCGCAGACAACGAAGATCACGCCAAAGTAGATCTCGTTGATCCCGGCCTGCCGGGCCACCGGCAACAGCACCGGGGTGAGGATCAGGATGATCGGCGAGAGGTCCATCACGCAGCCCACGGCGAACAGGATGGCGATCATGGCGAGCATCAGGAGCGTCTGGTTGCCCATCAGCGGCTGGAGCAGTTCGACCATTTCCCCCGGCAAATCAGCGATGGTGATCAGCCAGGCAGCGGCCAGGGCGGCGGCAACGAGGAACATGACGATGCCGGTGCTCTTGGTGGCGGCAACGAGGACGTCGAAGACCTGACTGACCTTCAGTTCGCGGTAGATGACGATGGCCACGAAGAGCGAATAGACGGCAGCGACGACGGCGGCTTCCGTCGGAGTGAAGATGCCGAACTTGAGACCGAAGATGATGATCGCCGGGAGGAACAGGGCCCATATGCCTTCGCGCAGAGCGGCGATAACGTCGGCCCAGCTTTGCTTTTCATGGACCTGAACGGCGGTGTCCTTTCGGGAGACGAGCCACCAGGTGAAGGCCAGGCCGCCACCCATGAGGATGCCAGGAACGATGCCGGCAAGGAACAGCTTGGAGATGGAAACGCCGCCCGAGACGCCGAAGAGGATGAAAGGGATCGACGGCGGGATGATCGGGCCGATGATGCCACCGGAAGCGACGAGGCCACAGTATTGGCCCTGGCTGTGTCCGGAGGAAACCAT
>QKII01000013.1 GCA_003249625.1 Propionivibrio sp.
CGCGGCGCGCAGGCGCCGAACCACCTCGGCATCGGCTGCCGCAGGCGCGGCCCCCTTTAGAACCACCGAACCCGCCAACGTCGTTTCACCGGCCACATCGAACAGATCCTTGATCGAAACCGGCAATCCTTCGAGGGGCGAGCGTGCCAGACCGGCACCGCGCAGGAGATCAGACGCCGCAGCAGCGGCACGTGCCTGCTCGGCATGCACGCTGGTAAAGGTGCGTTGTCCTTCGCCATCGGGATTGGCAATGCGCGCCAACGCCTCGTCAACCAGCGTCGCAGCGGTGGTGCGGCCATCACGCAAGGCTGCCGCGTATTCAGCGACTGTCTTCAGCCCTCCCATGTCAGGCCACTTCCGGCAGGTTTTCGATGGCGTATTGATGTTGCAGACACCGTCCGGTTTCCGGATCGAACAACTCCATTGCAAAAGCCGAGGCCGGCCGAATGCCGCCAATGGCGCCGACCGTACCGCAGACCATCGCGGTGCCTTCTGGCAACATCGCCGCAGGCTGCCCGAGATAGCCGGCGATCAATTCCAGCGGCGGACGCAATGCCGCCAGCGCGCCTTCCTGATAGGTCACCTGCGTGTCTTTCTCCGGGATGAAAGAGCGGATCACCAACGAGTCCCAACGCGCCGCCACGTCCGCATAACGCCAGGCGCGACTGGCAACCGGTTTCGCGCACACCTGTTTGGCCAGCGCCACGCTTTGTGCTTCCAGTTTGCGGTCGGTGTGATCCGAAGCCAGGCTGACGTACATCTCGCCGCCCGCCGAGAACACCAGCACCTCGACCTCGCCGGAGGAGTCCGGTCCGAGCACCTGGATGTGAGATGCCTGCGTCAGTTGATTCTCGGCCACACGGTAGTACAGGGGCACGGCACTCGGACGCGGCACGCCTAGCGCCGCCAGTTCCTCGATGTGGTGTTCAATCGCTGCGAGATCGCGCCCCGCCCACCCGGCGACGACCAGCGTCTCGATTTCCACGGCGATCCGCTGATCACCGCCTGCGCTTTCAACATCAAATTCCAGTCTCATGTATTTTTCTCGTTTCAACTAAATAGAATCGCTAACCGACAACACTTGGGAGCCACATAGCCAAGCCAGGGAAAAACGCCAGCAGCGCGACCATGGCGAACAAGGCCAAGACGAACGGCAGTGAGCCGAGGATCACCGCGTTCATCGACCCGCCCTTCCGCAAGCTCTGCACCACGAACAGGTTCATCCCGACCGGCGGGGTGATCAAGGCGGTTTCAACCAGCACCACGATGACGATGCCCAGCCAGATCGGGTCGTAACCGAGCCCGACCATGATCGGCGCGACGATCGGGATCGTAACGATCATCATCGACAACGTTTCCATGAAGCAGCCGAGCACGACGTAGAAGATCACGACGACCAGCAGCATCCAGCCGGGCGACAGCCCTAGCCCGCTGATCGACTCGGTCAGCGCCGTAGTCACGCCGGTGGCCGACATCACGAAATTGAGGAAACTCGCCGCCACAACGATCAGCATGATCATCGCCGTCGAGCGCATCGTTCCTTCCATCACCTCGCGCAGCATTGTCAGATTCAGCCGCTTGAAGAC
>QKII01000407.1 GCA_003249625.1 Propionivibrio sp.
AACCGCCCTCGATGGCAAGTCCTGAATCGGTCACGGTCGTGCAAGCGAATCCTGTCCTCGTCGAAAAACCAGAACCGGTTGAAATAGCCTCGGTAGCCCCCGTGGTACTGGCCAAGGCCGGGCCGGTCGCTCCCACGCCGGAACCGGTCGTCACCTCTGCCATCAAGCAAACTTCGGAACAGGCTCCGGAATTCGACTTCACGCAGATCAAGGTGGAAGTCACCAACGCCAATGGCACGACCGGTTTTGCCAAGTTGTTCAGTGCCAAACTGCGCGAGGAGCACATCCCCGTGCGGCGAATCACTAACTACGACTCTTTCCTGCTCAGGAAAACGGTCATCGAGTTCCAGCCTGGCTATCTGGACGCGGCCAAGGCGCTGGTGCATCGCACGCAACTGGACGCAGACCTGTCGCCGGCAAAGGAAGAACGATTCAACTCGGACGTCAGGATCGTGCTCGGACGTGATGCGGTATCAGCAAGGAATTCGATTCTCGCCAAGGCGCCTTAACGCCAGCGAGCCAATGGCGCTACAAGCGCTAGCACTTTGTTCGACCAAGAGCCTGTTTCGGTAGGTAGCGTGGGCCGCGAGCCCTGCCGAAACAGGCTCTAAAATCGAGTGGTCACCCACACTTCACGCAGTACGCAAGAAGTTCTTACCACTGAGGCGGCATCCGCTCCCCTTCGAATGCCTGGATTTCGACCAGCGCATCACTCAGGCTCATCTCGCCGGCTTCCAGCAGTCGACCAACGAGATGCTCGGTCAATGGCTTGAAGCGAACGAGGATGTCCTTGGTCTCGACATAGAGCCGTTCGCTCTGTGCCTCCATGATACCGCGCGTCTCCTCGCTCAGTCCGCCACCGCTTCCTTGACCATCGCTGGCGAGCGCGCCAAAGTTGAGACGGGTCTTGCGGTACATTCCCATTTCGCCTACCGCGTGGTGCAGCAGCCGGGTCACCCGGGTAATGTCGTTGTGGGCGCCGTTGCTCGTGCCATCCTCACCGAAGAACAGTTCCTCGTTTGCCATTCCGCCAAGCAGTACGCGCACGTCGTGTTCGATATCGCTTTTGGTCTTGAGGAGGTTGGTCCCCTGCTTGTGAAAGACAAAACCGAGTGCGTTGCTGCGTGGATTGGCCTTGAGCGAGATCTTGATGGTCTTCATGTCGGCCAGTATCTGCTCCCAGTTGCCACCGGTCCGCTCACGCTCGTATGCAAAATCCACAAGGAAGTGGCCCCATTCGTGCACCGCGATGATGCGGCGGTCACGCTCACGCTCGTCGGTTGTCTCGGTGTTAACGTTGCCGACGAGAACGCGCTCCGCGGCGCGCATCAGGGTGTCGCCGCCAATCATTTCGCCGCCTTGCACCGCCGTGATGCCGGCCTGATTGACGATAGTCTCCAGATCGGCCGGGCTGCGTCCCTCCGTAACGGCCACCAGGTGGCGCAGATCCAGGTCGGGCAGCACCTTGCCGGCGCGCTGGCTCAGGTAATGGCGGATGATTTCCAGCCGTTCTTCGCGGTTGGGCAGGCGGAAGTCCACCTTCATCTGGAAACGGCGCGACATGGCCTCGTCCATCTGCATGGTTTCGCTGTTGAAGTTGCTGGCGACGATCCAGATGATTTCCGCATCGCTCTGGCTTCGGACGCCGTCGAGCACGGCTAGCAGCGTGTTCGCCGTATCATCGTCGAACTTGCGGCGGCCGCCGCGCTTCATGAAGAGATCCTGCGCTTCGTCGAGGAATACGATACAGCGCTTGCGGCGCTTGGCCATGGCGACGATACGGCTGAGCGTATTCGAACCGCCGCCCACATAGCCCGTTTCCAGGTTGGTGGCGGAGTGGAACAGGATGGGCAGGTACAGTTCCTTCGCCAGGTAGCTGGCCAGCTTGGTCTTGCCGGTACCCGCCGGGCCGCTGAACATGACGTTGAAAGGCTTGCGGATGCCGTATTCGGCATATTCCTTACGGCGCTGGTACTGGTCCTTGATCTGCGCCACCTCGGCCTTGATGTCGTCCATGCCGACCAGATCGTCGATGGAGCCACTCACCTGCCCGGGTTCCACAAACTTGAGCGATTTGAACTGCCCTTTCAATTGCAGAAAGAGGAATGCCAGCAGGCCGAACATCAACGCCATCGACAACAGACCGCTGACGGCGGCCCGCCACCCGTGCTTCTCTGACAGCGGACGGGCGCTGGCGAAACGCTCGTCAAGGGTCTGGAGCAGTTCGCTATTGACCGCCTCGACTTCATCGCGCGGAATGAAGTTCAGTTTGCTGCCCCACGATGCGTTGACGGCCTTATCGGCGAATATCCTGCTTTCCATGTCGCCGGGGTAATACGCATGCTGTTTACCCTGCGATTCGATCAGGACGATACGTTCGGACACATTCCACATCAGCGGCTGGTAGATCACCGTGACGCGCTCGACCGGATTCGTTTCCAGGAAGCTGAGCATGGCGCCGGTACCGAAGACGACGGGAAGCTTGTCGTTGAACGTCCACACCCCTTCGTCTGACTGGCCGGCGGCGCTCATGGCCTTGACCCGCTCGGCCATGGCAGTCTGCTGCTGGTTGAGCATCACGGAGTAGATACCCGAGACCGGGATCAGGATGGCAATGGACAACACCATAAGCTTGATGAGCAGGCGCTGGATTACGAACCAGTCCTGCAGCCGACCTGCCGCCCTCTTGACAGCAGGCCAGACGCCTTTCGGGTCGGGCGTCGCATCGCCCGGTTTAGACGAATCCGACATTTCGATCTTCCCTACAGAGCGCCACTTTGAGGAACATGTGCGCTTGAATCAAGACTCTAGCCGGCCGGAGCGGTTATTTCCTGGCCGCAGCCAAAACAAGAGAACTAAGATCGCTGCGAATAAATCAGCAGCTACTCACATAGCGACATCGCTCACAAGTTAAGCCTAATGCAAGGCAAGAGGTTACGCTAATCCTTTTGCGTGAGAGCCTTGCACTGGTAAAGCGAGAAACAAACAAAACCGACCGACTAATGGCCTGTCAGGGTTTTCTTGCGTGCCAGTACGGAACACAACGGAATCTCGTCATCAAAGCCTGGCCTTCCATGCCCAGGCACCAGCGCGCACACCAATGCCAGGCGCAGGAATCCGTCCGTTCAGGAAGCACAAAAAAAACGCGGCCGAGGCCGCGTTATTTTCTCAGTAATACTTATGTACTTATGCCTTGTGCTCGACAACCACGCACTGGTAAACACCTGCAAAAAACGTCTTTTTGCGCCAGACGAATTTCTCGGCATTGCGCGCGTAGTGCTGAATCTCATTCTTCCACATCGTTTCGGCAAACGGTTCAAGATAGTGGTTAACGATCTTCAGGATGTAGCGAATCGGCTGCCATTTGGCGGGGTTGTGGTAATCCACGAAGACGGCCTTGCTGCCCTTGGGCAGCTTATCCAGCATATGATTGACGATCTCGAATTTCTTTTCCTCCGGCACCTCGTGCAGCAGGAAGAAACTGCAGATGAGATCATAGTGATCCTTCTCGCCAACGGCATAGGATGCCGCATCGGCACGGATGACCTTGGTCCACTCCATGCCCGCCAGCTTGCGCGTACCATGCTCAATCTGAACCGGCGTCACGTCGGTCAGGTGGAACGCTCCCTTGGGACCGACTTTCTGCGCTGCACGCTTTACCAAGTCACCATAAACATGCGCCAATTGCCAAACGCGCATGCCTTCCTTGATCTCGTTGAGGTAGGCGCGCATCAAACGCTGGTCGTTGAGGAACAGCAGAACGCGCACGACCCAGTTGTGGTCCAGCGCACGCACCCATTTCGGATCGACATACGCCCAGTCGTACACCTCGGTCATGTACGCTGGAACGCCGTCGTAGTAGGGGTCGACGGCAAGTGACGAATGGTTCTTGGTCATGTTCAGTCCTGTCTGTTCAATGGTCCCGGGCAAGCGAGAAGCGTTCGCGGCAGGCCTGCGAGACCTGAAGGAGCCGACGGGTGATTAAAAAGGAGGCATTATCCTCCAAGCGCAGCTGCACGGTCAAACATGGAAAGCTGATGAATAAAGAATAAAACCCTTTTGGATCATGGTACTTGCATGAGAAAAACGCGCCACCGCAGCGAGGAAATCCGGCTCTTCAGGAAGGCAGCGGCTCGAACAGTGCGGCAATGTCGTCCTCACCGAATTTGAGTGCTGCGTTGCTGTCTGCCGACAGGATTCCGTCGGCGAGATCGGCCTTGCGTTCCTGCAAGGTGAGGATTTTCTCTTCGATGCTCCCGGCAACGATCAATTTGTAAACGAACACCGGCTTGTCCTGACCAAGGCGGTGCGCCCGGTCCGTCGCCTGGTTTTCAACAGCCGGGTTCCACCAAGGATCGTAATGGATCACGGTGTCGGCAGCGGTCAGGTTCAAGCCCACCCCACCAGCCTTCAGGCTGATCAGGAAGACCGGCACTTCGCCAGACTGGAACCGGCGAACGGGAGTCTCGCGATCCGCGGTGTCCCCGGTAAGCAACTCATAGGCGATTCCCGCCCGCTTCATTTCGCTCTCGATCAAGGCAAGCATGGCGGTGAACTGCGAAAAAACCAGGATCTTCCGTCCTTCATCGACCAGTTCCGGCAGCATGGTCATCAGCAGATCCAGCTTGGCACGCTCCTTGACACGTTGTGCAACCATGGACTTGACGAGTCTGGGATCGCAACAAACCTGGCGCAACTTGAGCAGCGCGTCGAGGATGACAATCTGGCTGCGCCCGAATCCCTTGCTGGCAATCTCCTCGCGCACCATCACATCCATTGCGGCACGTACCGCCTCGTACAGATCGCGCTGGCTACCGGCGAGTTCGACCTTGCGCTGAATGATCGTTTTCGGCGGCAACTCCGGAGCGACCTCTTCCTTGCGCCGGCGCAGAATAAAGGGACGAATGCGCTGGGCCAGCAGATTCCGCCGTTCCCGATCCCCCTGCTTCTCAATCGGCGTACGCCAATAGCGCGCAAAGGTATTGCTGTCGCCAAGAAATCCCGGAAGCAGGAAATCGAACTGGCTCCACAATTCGCCGAGATGGTTTTCGAGCGGCGTTCCCGTCAGGCACAGGCGATGCCGTGCCTCGATCCGCCGCACCACCTCAGCCCCCTGGCTTCGCGAGTTCTTGACGGTCTGCGCTTCGTCAAGAATCAGCATGTGATAGGAGAAACGTGTCAGTTCAGCCGCGTCCCGCCAGAGCAACGGATAGGTCGTCAACACGACATCGTGTTTTGGAATGTCATCGAAGCGCGCCTTGCGTTCCACCCCCTGAAGCGACAGCATCGAGAGTCCCGGCGCGAATCGCGCCGCCTCGTTCATCCAGTTGAAAACCAGCGACGTCGGCAGAACAATCAGCGCCGGACGGTCAAGCCTGCCACTCTCCTTTTCCAGCAGCAGATGCGCCAATGCCTGCGCCGTCTTGCCCAGTCCCATGTCGTCGGCGAGGATACCGGACAACCCCTGCTCGCGCAGGAACTGCAGCCAGGCAACACCTTCCTTCTGATAGGCGCGCAGATCCAGCCCAAGCCCCTTGGGTGGCTCGATCTCACGCACACCTTGTGCCGCAAGCAATCGGTCCGCCAACGCAATGATTTCTTCGTGACCGCGGAACTGCCAGCGGCTCGTGTCACTCAACGCCTTCAAGCGCTGGGCATCGAACCGCGAAATGCGCAGATTTTTCCCATCGAACGCGTCGAACAGGTCAATCAGGGTTAGCGCCAACGGCTTTAGACGTACGGCAGGCACCCGCAGGCGTTTGTTCGCCGGTGTTCTCAGTTCGATCTGCTCGTTGTCGTCAATCCGGAGAACATCCACCGTTTCCAGCCAGCGGGAATCCCGCTGGAACAGTGACGCAAGTAGCGGCGCCAGAGGTAGCCGGTCTCCCTCGACGATGATGCCCATATCGAGGTTGAACCAACCGCTGTCCGATGCGACGAGATCGGCCTCCCACGCATCGACGCGCAACGAATGGTGACGAAACTCTTCGTCGAACCCGATCTGCCAACCTCCTTCGCGCAGAGCGGGAAGCGACTCTTCCATGAATCGCGCCCAAGCTGCCTCGCTCGCCAGCCCAAAGGCATTCTCCGGCAAGGCACCACACGTGCGTAGCACCGTTGCGGGAATTCTTTCCAGACCATACGGGGAAAGCCGGGCCAGAAGCGCTTCCTCGACTTCCGGGCGACGTATTACCCGCACCGTTTCACCATCGGCAAGCGACACAAATTCTCTTGTATCGCCTGCATTGACCTCGGCATCCTGATAACGGAATCCAGCCAGCGCGACATCGAAACCGACCGTATCGGCACCCGAAGCATATTCACGCCATGACTCATGGCCGTTTGTTTCCAGCGTCTCCAGACGAAGTACGGGAACCGGAGCGACGTCGATGCAGCGGAGCGAAGCCTGCGCGTTTTCTTCCGGTGCCGACAGCTCGGGAGCCAGTTCTGAAAGCATCGCCGCGACCACCTCGGCCTGCATGTCCCCCAGCGGTGGCAGAGAGAACAAGCGCGCGATGATGTCCGGGTCGCCGGGAACATCAAGCAGCCCAACAACGCTTCGGTCGAGGTCGACATACCATGGCGGCAACAACGGAATAGCCAGGCATCCTTCCGAGAAAACCCTGAAACACGGACACTGCAAGCCCTGCTCGTCAATCCGCCAAGCGAGCTGTCCCGGCCGATTCTCACCGGGAAGCAAGGGAGACAAGTCACTGGCCATCGCGAAGCGGCCGGAGCGCAGCAGGCGTTGCAGCAATTCACCGCCATCGCGTTCCCCGAAACCATAGGCACGCAGGCCACTTTCGGCTGGAAGTTCATACCGCAGCAGCTGCAGTATTTCGGCATCCTGATCGGTTACGGACGACTGCGACTTGGCCGCCCCACGCTCAATATCCCAAACGACCTCGGCGTCTTCCAGGCTGCGGCCACGGTGTACGGTAATACCAAAGCAACTGGCATCCGGGGTCCAGTGCAGGAGGTAAAAAATATGATTACGACTCGACGTCGGCCTGCTGCCGCTCTGACTGACCGCCAGCGAGACCCGCCGCAATTCGTCCGCCCAGGACATTCCTGGCGCGGCAACTGGCTCGTTATCGTTTGTTTCGTGGACAGTCTTCGACGACATCAATGACAGGTTTCATTCGCGCCCTCCGTACCGGGAGGGAAGGGGCGCGCTGGGCAGCTCTAACTTGCGGATCAACTGACCGCCGGCCGGACGCCGCATACTTGATTCCGAGTGCCGAACAAATGCGATTCTCCGGCACCCACCCTCGGTTCAGTCCCGGAAGTTTCCGTACTTGATCGGGAAATCGGTAATCGCTTTGGTTACCGTCGCGATACACGCTTGCAACTCATCACGCTTTGCACCGGACACCCGTACGGTATCCCCCTGAATCGACGCCTGTACCTTCAGCTTCGAATCCTTGATCAGCTTGACGATTTTTTTGGCGAGTTCGGTCTCGATGCCTACCTTGATCTTCAGTTCCTGCTTTACCTTGTTGCCGGAGATCTTCTGGACAGGTTGGTGATCCAGGCGCTTCACGCTCTCCTTCTCCTTCTTCTCCATGGCGGGGAAGAGGATGTCCTTTATCTGGTCGAGCTGAAAGTCGGAATCGCCATGAAGCGTGATGATCTTGTCTTTATCGTTGAGCTCGACCTTGGCCGATGTTCCCTTGAAGTCATAGCGCGCATCAATCTGGCGGCTGGTGACATCAATGGCATTCTTCAACGCAACAAGGTCGGCTTCGGAAGAAAAATCGAATGATGGCATGGTATTCCTTCAACAAATCGTCGGTGTCACAAGCACTCAGCCGCTCAACCGTAATGGCAGACGTAGTGATACGGCTCTTCACAGACGATCTCGAACGACGAGTTGCCGGGCACGTTGAACGACTGCCCCGCAGAGTAGGTTGTCCACTCGTTCTCGCCCTTGAGGCGCACACGGCACGAACCACTCACGCACTCCATGATTTCCGGGGCGCCGGTATTGAAGACCAGCGAGGCGGGCAGAACCACGCCAACGGACTTCTTGGTGCCATCGGCAAACTGGATGGAATGACTGATGCATTTCCCGTCGAAATAGACGTTGGCTTGTTTGACGACACTGACGTTATCGAATTGAGACATATCACATTCCCCAAAACCTCTGGATTAGCGCCTTGGTCACGAAACCAAGCATGCCGAAAGCCAGAACAAAAAACAGAACGAAGGTACCGGTTTTACCGGCCTTCGACTTCCAGGCAAGTTCGCCGATGATGAACAACATGAAGAGCATGAAAGCGGCAATCCCGAAGGACATGCCAAAAGCGGAAACCTGCTCTTCCGTAAAGCCGAACATCAACGGCGCTCAACCTCCTCAACCACTATGGATTGACCCGCCCGAGCAGAAGGTATTCCATCAATGCCTTTTGCACATGCAGGCGATTCTCCGCCTCATCCCAAACGAAGCTTTGCGGTCCATCGATCACCTCAGCGGTCACTTCCTCGCCCCGGTGAGCGGGCAGGCAATGCAGGAAAATCGCATCAGGATTCGCAACCTTCATCATCTCGGCATCGACCTGCCAGTCGGCAAAATCGCGTAACCGTTCCTCGTTTTCTGCCTCGAAGCCCATCGACGTCCACACGTCGGTCGTAACGATATCCGCCCCACGGACCGCATCCATCGGGTCGGCAAACTGCTTGAAATGACCGGTGCCATGCAACCCGGCGCGCTCAGGCTCAACCTCGTAGCCCGGCGGCGTCGACACGTTCACGTTGAAACCCAGCACTTCGCCCGCCTGCAACCAGGTGTTGCAGACATTGTTCGAATCGCCGATCCAGGCCACTGTCTTGCCCTCGATCGAGCCGCGGTGCTCGATGTAGGTGAAGATGTCGGCCATGATCTGGCACGGGTGATATTCATTGGTCAGGCCATTGATGACCGGAACGCGTGAATGCGCGGCAAAGCGCTCGACGATGGTCTGCTCGAAGGTACGGATCATGACGATGTCGCTCATGCGCGAAATCACCTGCGCCGCATCCTCAATCGGCTCGCCGCGTCCCAGCTGTGAGTCACGGGTATTGAGATAGATTGCCGAACCACCCAATTGCTGGACCCCCGCCTCGAACGACAGGCGGGTCCGCGTACTGGCCTTTTCGAAAATCATCACCAGGGTACGATCGCTCAGCGGCCAATAACGTTGATAGGCCTTGAACTGCGCCTTGATCCAGCGTGTACGGCCGAACAGGTACGCATATTCCTCGTTGGTGAAATCGTTGAACTGCAGGTAGTGCCTGACGACTGGCTTAACGGGAGTCATGTCCGTATCCGATCAGGAAGAAAGAAATTCACGAATCAGCGCACCAAGCCGCTTAACCAGTTCACTGGCATCATCGGCGCTGAAATTCAGGGAGGGCAGCAAACGCACGACCTTCTCGGCGGTCACGTTGATCAGCAATCCGGCATCGAGCGCCAATCTGACCAGTTCCCCGCATGGACGATCAAGCTCGATGCCGATCATCAAGCCCTGTCCACGAATACCGACGAATCCTTTGACGCCGCTCAGTTCCCGCACCATGCCTTCCCGGATGAGTTCACCGACCGCAACCGCATTCGCCAGCAATTTTTCCTGCTCAATCACCGCCAGCGTTGTCAATGCTGCAGTCGTCGCCAGCTGGTTGCCTCCAAAGGTCGAACCGTGATTGCCCGGCTTGAACAGGCCGGCAGCCTTTCCGGCGGCCAAACACGCTCCGATCGGCACGCCACTGGCCAATCCCTTGGCCAACGTCACCACATCGGGAAGAATGCCGGCATGCTGATACCCGAACCATGTTCCGGTACGGCCCATCCCGCACTGCACTTCGTCGCAGATCAGCAGCCAGCCGTTGTCATCGCAGAGCTTGCGCAGACCGCGCTGATAGTCGAGGTCAGCGACGTAAATGCCGCCCTCGCCCTGAACGATCTCAAGCATGACGGCGACAACGTTCTTGTTGTGTTCGGAAATCGCGCTCACTGCCTCGAGGTCATTGAACGGCACGCGCACGAAGCCGGAAACCAGCGGTTCAAAACCGGCCTGTACCTTGCGGTTTCCGGTCGCCGAGAGCGTCGCCAACGTGCGCCCGTGGAAGGACTGCTCCATGACGATGATCGCCGGATTATCAATACCTTGCTGATGGCCATAGAATCGCGCCAGTTTGATCGCAGCTTCGTTGGCCTCGCAACCGGAATTGCAGAAGAACACCTCTTCCATGCCTGACAACGCTGCAAGACGGTCAGATAATTCTTCCTGCTGCGGCATACGATAGAGGTTGGATGTGTGCAACAGACGCCCCGCCTGCGCCGAAATCGCCGAAACCAGAACCGGGTGATTGTGCCCAAGCGTATTGACAGCGATCCCCGACAAGGCGTCGAGGTAAACCTTGCCTTCGGTGTCGGTTACCCGGCTACCGCTTCCATGACTGAAAGCGACAGGCAACCTGCCATAGGTATTCATCAGGTGAGACATATTCAACCCCTTGCTGAGGTGCAAAAACTGAAACGGCGGCCTACGCCGCCGGAACAGACCGGGCCTCGCCGGTAAATTGCGAACAAAGCCTGCAACAGGCCGCGCGCCGAAAATGCTTAAAGAAAAATTCTATGAGAAAACACCGGGCTTGTATAGGCCGGAAAGACCTACAGCACAAAGCAAAGCGGCGCCCACGGGCGCCGCCAATCACATCCAATACCCTGAACTATCAGGCAGCAAGCGCCTTGATCTGGGCCGACAAACGGCTCTTGTGCCGTGCCGCCTTGTTCTTGTGGATGATTTTCTTGTCGGCGATGCTATCGATCTCCGAAACGGATTGCTGGAAAACGCTTTGAGCAGCAGCCTTGTCGCCAGCGACGATCGCCTTTTGCACACGCTTTACCGCCGTGCGCATAGCGGAGCGCAGGCTTGCGTTGTGGGCGCGTTGCTTGACGGCTTGGCGGGCACGCTTACGAGCTTGTGCGCTGTTGGCCATGAGTAGATCCTCAAAAAGCAGGTGAGTTAATCGAAAACGCGGAATTGTACAGAGGCATCCCCCCGATGGCAAGCGATTATTGCAAACACACACGCCTGTCCTGTCTTCATCCACCTTATACAGCTAAGATGGCGCCTTTGCCGATCACTCTACCCCGATGAACCTCCTGAAAGCACTGGCCACGGTCAGCTCCATGACACTCATCTCACGCATCCTGGGTTTCGTCCGGGATTTCGTGATAGCCAGAATCTTCGGCGCAGGGATGATGACCGATGCCTTTTTTGTTGCCTTCAAACTACCCAATCTGTTTCGCCGCCTGTTCGCCGAAGGAGCGTTTTCCCAGGCATTCGTCCCCATCCTGGGGGAATACAAGAACCGGCTCGGCGAAGACGACGCCAAGCGCTTGGTCGACCAGGTCGCCTCGCTGTTACTGCTCGTCTTGATTGCCGTCACGCTCGCTGGAATGGCTGGGGCGCCGCTGCTTGTTTATATATCCGCCCCCGGCTTCGTTACCGAGCCGGACAAGTTCGCCCTCACTGTCGAACTGACGCGCATCACCTTCCCGTACATCCTGTTCATGTCGCTCGTCGCCCTCGCCGGAGGAATTCTCAACACCTGGAACCGCTTCGCCATTCCGGCATTTACGCCAGTGCTGCTCAACATCTCCTTCATTGTCATGGCGCTCTTCGCCGCGCCGTGGTTCGAACGTCCGGTCATGGCGCTCGGCTGGTCGGTCTTCATTGGCGGCGCCCTGCAACTGGCATTCCAACTACCCGGGCTGAAGCGCATCGGCATGCTGCCGCGTTTTTCGCTCGACTGGCGCGCCCCGGGCGTGCGGCGGATCCTCTTACTGATGGCCCCTGCTGTGCTCGGCGTATCGATTTCCCAAGTCAGCCTGCTGATCAACACCATTTTTGCGTCATTTCTCGATACGGGCAGCGTATCGTGGCTGTACTACGCCGACCGGCTGATGGAGTTTCCTTCCGGCATGCTCGGCGCGGCGCTCGGAACGATCCTCCTGCCGTCGCTGTCGAAATATCATGCTGGCGGACAACGAGACGAGTACTCCAGGCTGCTTGACTGGGGATTGCGCCTGACACTGCTGCTGGCGGCTCCCGCAGCGGTTGCCCTGGCGATCATCGCCGTGCCGTTGATTGCCACGCTGTTTCATCACGGCGCCTTCACGACGAACGACGTTTTCATGACCCGTAACGCGCTGATCGCCTACAGCGTCGGCCTGCTCGGTCTGATCCTCGTCAAGGTGCTCGCACCCGGCTTCTACGCCCGCCAGAACGTCCGCACCCCGGTCAAAATCGGCTTGATCACGCTATGCGTCACGCAAGCACTCAATCTGGCGCTCATTGGCTGGCTCAAGCATGCCGGCCTGGCGCTGGCCATCGGCCTGGCCGCCTGCCTCAATGCCGGGCTGCTTTATAGTGGATTGCGCCGGCACGCCATTTACACGCCTCAACCGGGATGGCTGGCATTTTCGCTCAAATTGCTCGCCGCCCTCGTCGTAATGGCTGCAGTGCTGTGGTTTCTTGCCGGGGACGCTTCCAACTGGTTGCAATGGAATCTCGCCACCCGATTGTGGCGACTCACTGTTCTCGTAATATCCGGCGCAACCAGCTATTTCGCTACACTATGGCTCATCGGCTTCCGCCTCCGTGACTTCAGGCGTCGCGCAGCCGAATGATCTTTACAGGAGACCTCACCATGAAACTGACCAGCAACAGCTTCGCGGACGGACAGCAGATCCCCGGAGATTATTCTTTTTGCGTTCCTGATCCGGCACACCATGTCTGTCTCGGCAAAAACATGAACCCCCATCTGGCGTGGACCGAGGCTCCGCCTGATACGAAATCTTTCGTCGTGATCTGTCACGACCCTGACGTTCCCTCCCGCGGCGACGACGTCAACCAGGAAGACAGGACCGTTCCGGCGACGCTTCCGCGCGTCGACTTCTTCCACTGGGTGCTGATCGACCTGCCGAGCGAGACACAAGAGATCAAGGCGGGCGAGTTCTCGAATGAGGTCACGCCGCGCGGAAAGGGTGGCCCGGCCGCACCACACGGCGCACGCCAAGGGACAAACGACTACACCGCGTGGTTTGACGGTGATGGCGACATGCGTGGCGACTATTTCGGCTACGACGGCCCCTGCCCGCCATGGAACGACGAAATCCGCCATCGCTACGTGTTCACAGTTTTTGCGCTGGATATCGAGACGTTGCCGCTGGACGGCACCTTCGGCGGCCAGTTGGTCCGGGAGGCGATGAAAGGGCACATTCTTGCGGAAGCCTGCCTGACCGGCCTCTACACCCTGAATCCGTCGGTCGCCATTTAGGGAAAGGCAGTCATAAAAAAGGGCGAACCGGAAGTTCGCCCCGTCTTTGGTTCGGCCCGACAGATTCAGGACAGCGCAGCCAGCGCATCCCGTGTAATGCCTTCGACGCTACCCACACCTGATATCGTGCGCACCTTCGGCGCTGCCTGCTCGCCCGTCGCAGCCCACTCCGTATAAAAAGCCATCAGCGGCCGCGTTTGCGAGTGATAGACCTCCAGTCGCTTGAGCACGGTTTCACTGGAGTCATCGTCGCGCTGGATCAGCGGCTCACCGGTTACATCGTCCTTGCCTTCAACCTTCGGCGGGTTGAACTTGACGTGATAAGTCCGACCCGAGGCAAGATGCACACGACGTCCGCTCATGCGCTCGACGATCTCTGCGTCCGGCACGTCGATCTGGAGAACGAAATCGAGCGGAACACCCGCCTTTCGGATCGCCTCGGCCTGCGGAATCGTGCGCGGAAAACCATCGAACAGGTAGCCAGCCTGGCAGTCAGCCTGCAACAACCGCTCCCGGACGAGGTTAACAATGATGTCGTCGGAGACCAGTTTCCCCTCGTCGATCACCTTCTTGGCTTCCAGCCCCAAAGGGGTTCCTGCCTTGATCGCGGCGCGCAGCATGTCGCCAGTGGAGATTTGCGGAATACCGAATTTTTCACAGATGAATCGGGCTTGCGTCCCCTTGCCGGCACCGGGCGGACCAAGCAATATGAGCTTCATGGTTTTTTTCCTTGGATAACAAAAAAGACTAAAAAACGGAAGAAACAAACCGGCGAGCCGGCGCGCCGGTTTGCGCAAATCAGGGATTCTTGCCGAACCACTCCTGCATGCGAGCCGCATCCTCGGGCGTATCGACACCAGGCATTGGCAGATGATCGGAAACAAGCACACTAATCCGGTAGCCGTGCCACAAGGCACGCAGTTGCTCAAGCGCCTCAAAGCCCTCAACCGCTGAAGGCGTCAATTTGGCGTAGGCGCGGAGGAATCCGGCGCGATAGGCGTAAAGACCGATATGCCTGCAAGCAATGAACCCCGAAGGAAGAGACTCCCTGTCCTTCGCGAAATGATCCCGCGCAAAGGGAATCGGCGCCCGTGAGAAATACATGGCGTCGCCATTCGCCTTACAGACAACCTTGACCACATTGGGTGCAAAGAAATCGGCCGGATTGTCGATTGGATGCGCAACGGTTGCAATATCGGCACCGCTCTCGGCAAGTTGCTGCGCCGTCCTTGCAACCAGCGCCGGATCAATCAGCGGTTCGTCGCCCTGCACGTTGACGACGATCGTATCGTCACTCCAACCGCGCAGCTCCACCACTTCGGCCAGACGATCTGTTCCCGTCGGATGGTCAGCGCGCGTGAGCAGGACCGAAAGCCCGCTTTGCTCGGCAGCTTTGACCACGCCGGGATGGTCCGTGGCGACCCAAACCTCTTCCGCACCGGACATCACCGCACGCTCGGCCACGCGTGCAACCATCGGCTTTCCGCCCAGATCAAGGAGAGGTTTCGCCGGCAAACGCGTCGACGCGTAACGGGCCGGCACGACGGCCATGAACTTGACATGACTCGACGACATCAACACTCTCCCTCGTTCAGGCGGCGCGCCTGATCTTCCAGCATGATCGGGATGTCGTCACGTACCGGGAAAGCCAGCTTGCACGGTTTGCAGACCAGTTCCTGCTCGGTTTTTCGATACTCGAGATTGGCCTTGCAAATCGGGCAAACGAGAATATCAAGCAGACGCGCATCCATTCAGTTTCTCCAGAATCAGGTCCATCAACGAACGCCCGTCCGGCGCTACATCGACGCGTGCCTCGACAGGAAGCACCCATGCCTCCGACAAGGCCAAACCGGTGCATTTTACCGCATCTTTCTCGGTCATCAGAAGCACGCAACCGTTGGCAAAGGCGAGATCATCCTGTTGGTACGCATGGTGATCAGGAAAAGGATGTGCCTCAAACTCCAATCCCAAGGCTGTCAATTGCGCGAAGAAGCGCATGGGATCGCCAATTCCCGCCATGGCATGCAGCGGTTTGCCGCGCAAGTCGACAGCACGGCAGGTTTGGCCGCGGTCATTCAGCGAATAAAAAGCATCGGCGATCAGGCGCATGGGAAAACAAGGCACAATCTGCCTCATCTCGGAGCCTGACGCGCTGGCACCATTCCGGACAACGGCCGTGACCCCATCGAGCCGGGAAACCGGTTCACGCAGCGGCCCTGCAGGCAGCAGTTGCCCATTGCCAACCCCGCGCCCGTCAAGTACTACCAATTCCACCGAGCGTTCGAGGCGATAGTGCTGCAGGCCATCGTCGGAAATCAGTACATTGCACTCCGGGTGCGCAAGCATCATCGCCTTTCCCGCAGCAACCCGGTTCTGGCCAACGACAACCGGAACACCGCTCCGCCGAGCCAGCAAGACGGGTTCGTCGCCGACAAGCTCCGCATCCGAGTCAACCCCGACACTGAGCACGCCCTCTCCGCCTTTACCGCCGTAGCCTCGGCTGATGATCCCTGGCTGCCACCCATACTCCTGCAACCTGGCTGCCAGCCAGAGAACCAGCGGGGTTTTTCCGCTCCCACCAACCGTCAGATTTCCAACCACGATCACTGCTACCGGCAAGCGAAACGATGGGATCCATCCGAAACGGAAGAGCAGTCGCCGCAGCGCGACGAGCAATCGAAACAGCCAAGAGATCGGAAGCAACGGCCACAACGCTGGCGCCAATCGACGCTGGAACCAAAGTCGGGGCAAACTCGCCTTCAAGCCCCCAGCCATTGTTGACTCAACCGGGCTTCAACGCGGAGACTGCGTTGCAAAGGAAATGCGCGGGTACCCCGCTGACTGCGCCGCCTGCATGATATCGACAACACTCTGATGAGTCGCCTTGGCGTCAGCATTGATCACTATCACCGGATCCTTCTTGTCACCCGCAGCCCGCTGCAACGCTTCGCCGATCGAACGAACATCTGCCATGCCGAGCGGTACCTTGTTGACCAGAACCTGACCCGTCGCCGTCACCGACACATTGACTTCGTTCGGCTCCTCATTCTGCTGGCTCGCATCTGCCGTAGGTAGATTGATCTCCAGACCGGAAAACTTGGCGTAAGTCGTAGTGAGCATCAGGAAGATGATGATCACCAACAGCACATCAATGAACGGAATCAGGTTTATCTCGGGCTCGTCGTGGCCGCGACTGCGCTGGAAGTTCATGAGCTGATCCTACGCGCGGCGCTCGCCGTGCAAAACCTCGACCAGACGGACGGCCTGTTGCTGCATGTCGACAACGAAACCATTTACCAGCGCCCGGAAGTGCCGCCAGAAAATCATGCTCGGAATGGCGATCAGCAAACCGAAACCGGTGTTGTACAGAGCAACGGAGATACCATGCGCCAACTGCACGGGATTGCTTCCGGTCGGCGCCTGCGAGCCGAAGATCTCGATCATCCCGACCACGGTCCCGAACAGCCCCATCAAGGGACTGATCGATGCGATTGTCCCCAGCGTCGTCAGATAACGTTCGAGTTCATGAGCCACAACTGCACCGGTTTCCTCGATCGCCTCACGCATGATCTCGCGCGAACTGCCAACATTGCGCAACCCGGCCGCCAGCACACGCCCAAGCGGCGACTGCGCCTCAAGAGAAGCGACGATCGACTCATTCAGCGACTGCTTTCGATACTCAGCGATAACGCGATTCAACAGCCCCGCCGGGAGCACCTTCGAACGCCGCAATGCGACCAGCCGCTCGATGATCAACGCAACGGAGATGACCGACGCCAACAGCAAGGGCCAGATGGGCCAACCGGCCGCCAGAATGATCGAAAACACGCTTTCTCTCCGAAGACAAATCAAGCCGCGAACTTTAGCCTGAGGCGCCGTCAGCGGCAACCCCCGACAAACGTAATATAAATCCCCTTGTCCACAAAATCTGTGGATAACAATGTGGATGAATGCTGAGGAAAGCCGCTAAGTCCCGCTTGGGAAAGGCTTTTTTACACTTTGCAAAAATATTCGGCAAACAAAAAAATATATTAATAAACAACAGCTTACAAAATAACCCTTGCCGTTACTGGGTTTACACACCGATCTCTGGCTCAAGCCCAGTAAACATGTGCATGAATTGACAAGAATGTAGAATTGGGGCATGACAGAAACCCCTCTCTTCGATCAATCCCAAGCCGCCGCGCCCCCCGTGTTGACGGTATCGCTGCTCAACAGGCTGGCCCGCGAGCGACTGGAATCGGCCTTTCCCCTGTGCTGGGTTGCCGGCGAAATATCCAATCTGACGTATGCCAGTTCCGGCCATGTCTATTTCTCGCTGAAGGACAACAATGCGCAAGTGCGCTGCGTGATGTTCCGCAACCGGGCGCAGATGCTTGGATGGCGTCTGGAAAACGGTCAGCACATCGAGGCGCGTGTTCTTGTCACACTTTACGAAGCGCGCGGGGATTTCCAACTCAACGTCGAGACAGCCAGACGCGCCGGGGTTGGCAACTTGTTCGAGCAATTTCTGCGACTCAAGGCAAAACTGGAAAGCGAAGGACTATTCGCTGCTGAACACAAGCGCTCTCTACCCTTCTTTCCTTGCAGACTGGGCATTATCACCTCACCGCAAGCAGCGGCATTGCGCGACGTTCTCACGACCTTGGCGCGGCGGGCTCCGCATGTGAGCATCGTGCTTTACCCAACACCGGTTCAGGGCGAAGGCGCACAGGAACGCATCGTTTCTGCCCTATCCACGGCGAGTGCCCGGCGCGAGTGCGACGCCCTGATCCTCTGCCGCGGTGGCGGAAGCCTTGAAGACCTCTGGGCATTCAACGACGAAGCGGTTGCACGAACGATCCGGACATGCACGATACCTATCGTGACCGGCATCGGGCACGAAACCGATTTCACTATTGCCGATTTCGCCGCGGATCAACGTGCCGCCACGCCGACGGCTGCCGCCGAACTCGCCGCACCGCACCGGGCGGCACTCATGCAGCAGTGCATCGACCTGCATCGGATGCTGGCTCGACTCGCTGATCGTTCTATCGAAAGACGTGCCCAGCACCTCGACATGTTGGCCAAGAGGCTTATTTCACCTTCACAGCGGGTGATCCAGCAACGACAGTTGCTCGCCGCCTGTCAAAGCCGCCTCACGACGGCATTGCAGCAAGCTGGCGCCCGCGGGACGCTGGCGACTCTGCGTCTAAACCAGCGACTGCAGCTCGCACGACCGAACACAGAGCGACTGAGTGTTCGCCTGACAACACTCTCCGAACGGCTGGACAGCGCTTTGCGCACCGCCCTCGACTCACGCGGTACACGCCTGGCCCACCTCCGCGCGAGCCTCGATCATCTCGGCCCGGACAAGGTCCTTGCGCGCGGCTACAGCATCGTCACCGACGAATCCGGCCGCATACTCCACAGCAGCCGCGGACTGGAACCAAATAACCGCATCAATGTCTCTTTTCACGCCGGCCGCGCCGAAGCCCGTATCACCTCGGTGCAGCCCTGAATGGCACATCCTCAAGACGTGCCAGCACACAGGAAATACAACAACGATCTCAGCCGCTCTAACTCAAAGGAGAAACCATGGAACATCAACTGCCGCAACTCCCGTTCGCCCAGGACGCACTCGCCCCGCACATTTCGAAGGAAACGATCGAATACCACTACGGCAAGCACCATCAGGCCTACGTCACCAATCTGAACAACCTGATCAAGGGAACTGAATTCGAAACCCTCGATCTTGAAGCCATCGTCAAGAAAGCTCCGGCTGGCGGCATCTACAACAACTCGGCGCAGGTATGGAATCACACCTTTTTCTGGAACAGCCTGTCACCCAATGGTGGTGGCGCACCGACCGGAGCACTGGCTGACGCGATCAACAAGAAATGGGGATCGTTCGACGACTTCAAGAAAGCCTTCCAGGCCTCTGCCGTTGGCAACTTCGGCTCCGGCTGGACCTGGCTGGTCAAAAAGCCTGACGGCTCCGTTGACATCGTCAACATGGGCGCTGCCGGCACCCCCTTGACCACAGCCGACAAGGCCCTGCTGTGCATAGACGTTTGGGAACACGCCTATTACATCGACTACCGCAACCTGCGTCCGAAATTCGTCGAAACGTTCCTCAATAGCCTCGCCAACTGGGGCTTCGCCGAGAAAAACTTCGCAGCCTGATCGGGTTCGGGCAGAGACATGGAGCCCCGGCACCGCCGGGGCCAGCCATGCGACAAGCCAGCCGTCTATCGTGCCACATCGATCTTCGATTGACGCCCAAAAAGCAGACGTATAGAATTCGCTCCGTTTTTGGGGGCGTAGCTCAGTTGGGAGAGCGATTGGTTCGCAATCAATAGGTCGGCGGTTCGATCCCGCCCGTCTCCACCAGGAATACAAAGGCTTGCAGCGATGCAGGCCTTTTTCATTTTTATGCTGGGCCAGCGCCGGACCAGCATCTCCCCAAAAAGCACGTCAACGTTTTCCCCCGCTTGGATTGCGGTTTGCAGCAAGACAACAGTCCAACAGTCGCCGTCTGGATCCTTTTCATGTTTCGCGTCGTAACAAAGAACCGAGATGATCGTGGCAATTGGTCCGAAGAACCGGGCCCGTGGTTTAGGAACGAGCAGGAAGCGAGAGAATGGTCCTCGATACTCAAGAGTCTCGGCTACATCGTAAGAGTCGAAAATCTACAGGGCAAAATTTCAGCGTTCTCATAACTGGTTGGTCACGGCGGCAATCGGTTCGACGGTTCTTGCTTCACCCGCAAGCGGAACAGAGGTGCTTGTACATGCATGTCTTGTCTGGAACCGTTATCAGGATCCTGTTTCTTTTAGTAAAGTCATTTACTCATTCGAGAATCAACCGACGCATCTACCCGCGACAGATTCCCCCCAGACACTGCTAGAAGGGCAATGATTAACCAAATGAAACATCCAACCTTTGAGCGCATGGGTGATCAATATCCTCGTCACCTGGAGCAACGCTATGACCGGATTCTGATAAAAATCGAAGATTTGTGGGACACGCCGGAAATCCACGACTATTTCAGTGATCTGCTGATCGACAAGCGCGGCGGACGCCAAGGATTCCCGGCAGATGTCCTGCAGGACATCATAGCGTTGAGGGAATTCCGTGAACTAGAGACCTTCCTGGAGGCGGAAAAAGCAGAAATCGCCATCCGCGAACTGGATCTTCGTGGAATTTCCCTGAAAAAGGAAAACTTTTTCCGCGTGTTGAACGATGGAGACAAGGAACTTATTGATCTGTTTGTTCGAGCCAACTTCAACGTAAATACACCCGACGAGAAGGGTAACCCGCCGTTGATGATTGCGCTGAAAAAGGGCTTCAGTGTGATAGCCAAGATTCTCTTGGTTGCCGGAGCAGATGTTAATGCCAGGGACAAACTAGGCTTGACTCCGTTGCTCGTTGCTTGCGGAAAAAACACACAAGGCTATACGGACATCGCTGAAACTCTTATTAAAAAAGGTGCTTTTATCAACGTCCGGGATAGCTTGGGGAATACACCACTTTTGCTCGCCTTGTCCGGAGGAAGCGTCCAAATAGCCAGGTTGCTCATTGAGAGAGGCGCAGACGTATTTGGTCGGACGCGGAAAGGCGAAACCACCTTGTACCTTGCGGAGAAAGCTCAGGCAGGCGACATTATTGAGCTTCTGATTGCCAAGGGGGCCACGCCATAAGGCCCCTTGGCATCAGATGAACACGTTGCCAGATCAACGAACCTTGACAGGTCGCGAGCGTATCGGGTTGAGCGGTCATATTAGTTGCAAGCACTGTCGGTTCGCTTTACACCGGATCCGTACGATTCTGAAGAAAGAATCGTAATACTCTGTTAAAAAACAACAAATCGACAAGCGGCGCTGTTCTTGCTTCGCTCTGTTCGTACTGTTCTAAAACAGTCCAGGTTCTTCACTACAACCTTACAACCACATCACTCGCTTAATTTCGGTCTCTTTTGGCATGCATAAGTTGCCGTTCTTTGATGAAAGGAACGATCATGTCAGCCACTATCAAAGTCTTCCATGTCGGAGACAAATGTTTCAGGCACGTTATGAGCAGCTATCACGACCAAGTCGAACTGCGTAACGAAAACGACGAAACTCTATTGACCTATAGCGACAATTCAAAAGTATTCGACCAGCACGGCCGGCGCGGAAGCATGAGCATCGACTACATAGACGGAACCCCGCGCTGGGTCTATTGTGAAACACAGAACGATGCGTGCGTCATCCTCAGCGCTGACAGTGCATCCGCCGAGGTTGAAATCTCCAGACGCTACATCATGAAATTGTTTACACCCTAAATAAACCAACACATTAAACGCCCCCCCCCGAAGCTTGCCGGAACCGAGTCCGGAACGATTCGCGGAAACTCTGCTCTGACTATCACTCGCTTTGGCCCTGGATTTGATTTTCAGGGGGATGCGCTTATCATTATTTTTTTACACCACAGAACCACTCGGAAAACACGAACGAGGTCATGCCATGAAAACTAAAGCAGTCTCCCTTCTTTCCGCCATTGCCATTGGTATCGGAACCCTTTCGGGGTGCGCCAATATGAGTGAAACCCAACGCGACACCGGCACCGGCGCCGCCATTGGCGCCATTGCAGGCGGCCTGCTCGGGGTTGCCACGGCCGGCGGCAACAAGGGCAAGAGCGCAGCTACCGGAGCCGCGATTGGCGCTGCCCTGGGTGCCGGT
>QKII01000149.1 GCA_003249625.1 Propionivibrio sp.
TGCCGAAACCAAGCTGATTGTTGATGCGAAAGCGGCTGGGTGCGAAACCGTCAATGGAACACGCATGCTTGTACATCAGGCCTGCGGCCAGGTTGAACTCTATACAGGCGTGGATCAGGCGCCATTTGACGTCATGGAAAGTGTGTTGCTCTCGGAAATCAAGGCGATGTCCTGACAATGGTCTTGTTGCAGGTATCTCTCCAACGCTCATGGCAGTTACCCGGCGATCGCGTTCTGCCGACGGGCAACGACCGAGCATTCAGCCAATATGGGCAAGCAGTGAGGAGCCAGACTTGTTGTCTTTCTCCCGCTGCTTACAGTCGGCACTACTATGCAATTCAGATGGCCGCTTGATCCATTCGGCCGCACGATCCATTTGCAACCGAACCTGCTCGTGATCTCCGGCAGCCGATGTAGTCGTGGCCAATGTCCGGCTTTTGAACTGACTACAGAATCTGTGCCGCAATATCGAACGGCAAACGCGGGCCACGTGGGTGGACGCCTGAAGGGTCTCCATATCCGATCCATCAGGAAAAAACTCAGCATTAACCATCGCCGGGTCAAAGCCGCTCATGGGCCCGCAATCGAGGCCCAAAAGCCGTGCCGCTATGATGAGATAGGCACCTTGAAGGCTGCTGTTGCGAAACGCGGTGCTTTCCGCCAGCGACGTGTTCGCTTCAAACATCGGCTTGGCATCGTAAGCGGGGAATTGCGTGGGCAAATGCTCAAAAAAACGCGTGTCCTGTGCAATGATCACCGTTGTAGGCGCTGCCAGCACTTTTTCCTGGTTTCCCGGAGAAAGCGCGGGGAGCAGGCGTTGGCGTGACTCTTCACTACGTAGAAAAACGTAGCGAGCCGGCTGCGAATTCATCGACGTCGGGCCCCAGCGCAGTAAATCGTACAGCTGGTGCAGCAGTTCGTTAGTAATCGGTTGGTCGCTAAATTTTCCGAAGGTGCGCGCGCCGGAAAAAACCTGTTCCAGAATGGTCGGGTCGATTGTCATATGTATATATCAATGCGTGACTTGTTGCTGAAATGGGGCGACGGTTCAGGACAAGCCGACTTTGCTGGGGAAGAGGAAAAAATTACGTCCATAACGCTCCCGCTCTTGCTGCCAAGCATGTATCGCCAGAATCAGGGACAGAGCGCTCCAGAAAACGTTGTATTCAACGCCGCCAAAATTCCATAGCCAAATGGCTCCTTTTGTAGCCAGTACGGCTTGCGTCGCGAGCGCCATGACAGCGGCGGAGAGGAGGCCAACCCATTTTGTCATTATCCCGGAAACCAAACCGATAGCGCAGATGGACTCGGCAATCACCGCCAGAATGACGAACGGCATGGCAGGGGTCAAGCCCGCCTTGGCGAAGAATGCGGCTGCACCAGCCATTCCGTTCAATTTAAAAAGGATGTGAGGAACATAAAGCAATCCGCAAAGGATGCGTATGACAACAAGGGGGTCCCTCAGATTAAACCGTGCTTGGGCTTCGGACATTTTGGCTCCTGGGTCGGGAATGGGGCGTGTTTTCTGCGGAAAAGGAATAGGTGATCGATTGCCGCGTGATTCTATTTGGAGGATTTTGTTTTATAAACGATCTGTTGAGAGATTGTTTGTTTCTCGTTTGTTGATAATATTCCCTTGCACAGGCTCGGTTGTATCGGGCGGCCTTTCTATCAACAGAAGCGAATATCGGGTATGGATACGCTTAGAAGCATGAGAGTCTTCGCGACGGTGGTTGCCACGGGCAGTTTTTCCGACGCGGCAGAGCATCTCGGCATTTCGCGCGCCATGACTTCCAAGTATGTGCAGCACCTTGAGGAACACTTGGGGACACGATTGCTGCAGCGGACGACGCGCAAGCTTGGGCTGACCGAGTCAGGAAGGTCCTATTACGAGCGCTGTAGTCAAATTCTGCTTGAAATTGACGAGGC
>QKII01000307.1 GCA_003249625.1 Propionivibrio sp.
ACGAAGTATCTACGCGTCATCCTGCGGAATCGCGCCATGCTGACCGCTGATTCTTACCAGACTTGACCACCGAATCGCATCAATCTGACCGGTTTGAATCGACGCTTATGGAAAGCTTTGCATAAGGGTTGGGACTCGACAGCCAGTTTTTCGAGTGCATTGCCGGAAAGCCGCCATTGACGTTTCGCTTCCCGGAAGCTGCCCTTCGCGACCGAGTGCAGGCGACCCCAACCAGACAGTCAAGCCAACAGAGATTCTATGGCCGTATGCAGCGTGAAGTGGCCACTCCGCATACGGCAGAGGGTGCAAAGCAGAAGTTGGTCCAATGTCTGCAATAAATCGTGAAGGTAGATTTCAGCACGCTTGTAATGCAAGCGAAAGGATTATCCGTTACCAAATTCGGCCTCTGGAATCCCTTGCGTTTCTACATCGATTGCGAGAATAGAGCCAGCTAGTGGCTCTGTGGCAAGTTGCTCTTCGGAAAGGAATTTGCGTGCTGTTGTTATATAAAGCGTTTGCAGATCCTTTCCTCCAAAACATAGACAGGTTGGATTGGTCACCGGCAGCTTAATTGTGCGGTCTAGTTGACCGTCGGGCGAGTAGCGGACAATCCTTCCTCCAGCAAAAATGGCATTCCAGAGGAACCCTTCCGCGTCTACGCAAGCACCATCAGGCCTTTCCTTTGCTGCAGTGTAATCGACGAAGACCCGGCGTTCGCCTAGACGTCCTGTTTCGACATCTAGATCAAAAGCCCAAGTAATGAAACGGCGCGTATCGGAAAAATATAGAGTCTTGTTGTCTGGTGAAAGGGCGATGGTGTTGGATACGATGACGTCACCAAACTGACGTTCTACCCGACCGTCCGGATCAACTCTGTAGAGTGAACCACTGGGTCGTGACAGCATGTTGTCCATGCTGCCAACCCAAAACCTTCCACGAGCATCGCAACGACCGTCATTTAGTCGCGTATCTAGTTCCGGTTTCTCAATCTCTGCGAAAGGTTGGAGTTCCCCGTTCGTTGGGTCGAAACAGCAAAGTGATCCGTCTAACGCGATCAGGAGTCCGCCGCCTCGCCGGAGTGCAAGCGATCCAGTAAACCTGCCTTCAAAACCATATTCAACATGCGTTTCGGCGTATGGTTTCAGACTGTGCAGTTTGCAAGCATCGATATCGAGCCACCAAAGTGTCTGTGTCGAAGCGCACCAGAGAGGTGTTTCTCCGAGAATGTTACGTGCTGCGAACGCGCATTGAATTTGCGGATTCATTTTGCAGCAGTTCCCCTGAGTTTTTCTATCGATTCAAATAGATACTTGACCGCAAGAGAATCCGCTCCTTGTGTGTACTTCTGTATTATCGGCTTTGCGGCATCCTTGATACGAGAAAGTTCGTCTTTACTGATCTCGTTGATTTTCATTATGGTCTTTAGCTTCTTCTCCAGGATTTCGCGCTCCTTAACGGCAGCTTCTCGCCACACTGGAACTGCTTCGTTAGCCGCCTCCTGAATCAGCTTCCGTTCATCGTCGTTGAGCTTGTCCCAAGTGCGCTTAGAGAAAACAGCGGTACCCACAAAATATACGTGCCTAGTAAGAGTCAAGTATTGCTGTACTTCGTAGAGCTTGGCTGATTCAATCGCCGCATAGGGATTTTCTTGCCCATCTACGGTTTTCTGCTCCAGCGCAGTATAAAGCTCGCCAAACGGCATCGGCACTGGATTGGCACCTAGAGCACTCCAGAAGTCGACATAAACCGGCGACTGTAGAACTCGCATCTTGAGTCCCTTGATGTCTTCAATTTTGGTGATTGGGCGACGACTATTGGTTAGGTTACGGTAATCGACCCCCCAATAGCCCAATCCGATCAAATCTTTCTCCGCTAAAAGTTCTGTCAACCGACGACCGAATGGGCCGCTCAAGACTTCAATAGCTTCCTTTTCGTTATCAAAAAGATAAGGTAAGTCAAAAAGGCCAAATTCCTTAACAAGGGAAATCAGTAGTCCGGCACTTAAACCGGTTGCTTCAATCGTTCCGCCACGTAAAGCCGATAAGGTTTGTACTTCGCCTCCTAGTACTCCATTAGGGAAGACTTTAATCGTAATCTTTCCGTTGCTCTTTTTTGCAACCAAGTCTGCAAACGCCTGCGACCCAACACCTAAGTAGCTATCTGCCGTTGTGGTAATCGACATCCGAAACTTGTGCTGCCGAATTTCTGCCGATGGGGCCGATGAAATCGTAGTAAGTCCCGCAAAAAGCACCGCAATCAATGAAAATCTCATGATCTTCCTCACCTTGATGTTGTAAATATGAATTCCTCTGAGGCGTTGAAACCACTACCCACACAGGAGGATTGAACGGGTAGATTAGGATCAACAGATGTCCTTGTAAAACGAAAAAAAAAGGCATCAAGCATGACTAATTGGTTATGTCGATTGCCCAGAGACATCTCCGGCGATACATTTGTTTTTTTTGGAAAGGAAGGCACTGCACAAGCCACTGGTTAGCGTTGAAAAAGTAACGATATTAAGGCGAGTAAGGAATATTGGATCGGATCGCGAAGAAGTCTTCGTGGTCAGTATTTCAGAAACGAGAATTGCTGCTCAAGTTCTGCCTACACGGAATTATGGGTGGTACCTTTAACCGTTTAGTTAAGTTATGAAATGTAATTCCGGCATGGAAAAGAGAGCTTCGGTAGGCCTACGACACTTCCGTGTTCTGCTCGAAATCGTCCGATTGGGGAGCCTTACCAAAGCAGCACATTCTTTAAATATCACTCAGTCGGCGATTTCCAAGGCGTTACGCGAATTGGAAAGTCAACTTGATGTTAGTCTGATCGAAAGAGGTCCCAAAGGAGTACGTCTTACCAGCGTGGGTGAAGATTTCTACAAGAGTGCGGCTCAGTGCTTGGCAGATTTTTCCAAGACCATTGATGTGGCAAGGAACGGGGTGAGGCATCGAGATGTTCTGCGAATAGGAGGCCAACCAACGACTTCTGGCTCTCTTTTGCCCAAGGCAATCCATCAGTTCTGCGAAGAACACAATGATGTTACGGTCCAATTGTTTTCGGGAACCTATGAATATCAAATTAGCCAGATGAGAATTGGCGCCATCGAGATGTTTGTAGGGCCGTTGACGAATCGCGACACGATGGGATTGTCGTTCGAAAAACTTTATGACGAGGATGTTGTATTGGCTTGCCGGCCCGAACATCCGTTAGCACTGCTTCGCGAATTCTCGCTTGAACGCATTGCAGAGTTTGAAATTCTAGTTCCCCCTATCAACACGATAACTCGTGACAAAGTCAATGATTTCTTTCTTGCTGCAGGAGTTAGATTGCCTGAGCCAAGAATAGAATCGCTATGCATGGTCTTCAATCGCACCTTCGCGCTTGATCATGATGCATTGTGGTTTTCGCCACGGGGTACTGTGTCTCAAGATATTAAGAAAGGGGTTCTTGTCGAACTTCATTTCAGTAATCAACAATGGTGGACCGCGCCGATCGGTATTACGACACAAACAACGCAGCCGCTTTCAAACGCGGGACTGGCATTTGTGGAAATATTGCGCAAGCTAAGCGTAGCCGAACAGCCACAATAAAGTAGCAAGGCTTCTTGCAAGCTTATCTCTTTCAAAATTGGCAACGTTTTGCCGAACCCGTCAGGTTCACAGAGTGAAGCAGCCTTTCAACTGCCAACTTTGGAGAGCAGACAACCGTCTGCTCCTGGCCGACTGCCGCCTTCTTCTTGGCAAGACAAGAAGAAGCACTTCGCCTTGCAGGCGAAACAATGCGTCTCAGCGAGCGCCCACGCCATGTCCCGGTGGCGGGCTGAGTTTTTCAGGATCAATCAAGCGCGCTCGGATCGGCCGCCAGCTCGGCGGCGGAAGAGATACCCATCTTTTCCATCACGTGCTGGCGGTGAATATGCACTGTCTTTTCGCTGATCGACAACGCCGCGGCGATCACCTTGTTCGGCTCGCCAAGCGCGACAAGGCGGGCAACCTCGCCCTCGCGGGAAGAAAGCGTCTGCAAGCGCCGGCGAACGCCGTCGCGGCGTCCGGCATCGGCGAGCATCTCGGCGCTGCGACGAACGGCTGTGGCAACGGCATCCAGCAGCACCTGGTCCCGGAACGGCTTTTCAATGAAATCCGCCGCTCCCGATTTCATCGCCTGGACAACCATCGATACGTCGGCGTGTCCGGTGAGGAAAACGATCGGCAAGGCGATCCCGCGTTCATCCAGGACCTGCTGCAGTTCCAGCCCGCTCATCGACGGCATGCGGATGTCGAGCAGCAGACAGGACGGCGTTTCGGGCGACGTCAGCACATCGAGAAATTCCTCGGCCGAGGCGTATAGGCGTACATTCCAGCCGACGGAGTCGAGCAGGAAGCGCAGTGCGCGGCGTAGCGCGGCATCATCGTCCACGACATGGACAATGCAGTCTTCAGGCTGATGATTCATGGCATGGCAACTGGAAAGAAAAACACATTCCGACGCCGTCTTCATTCGCGTCGGCCCACAGGCGTCCGCCATGCGCCTCGATGATGCTTCGGCAAATAGGCAAACCCAGTCCAAGGCCGTCGGGCTTGGTGGTGAAGAACGGTTCGAACAGATGCATGCGCTGCGCGGCGTCGAGTCCCGCGCCAAGATCGATAACGTGGACGACGAGACGATTGTCGGCACCCGTCAGGCGTACACGAATGACCTGCCGGTCGTCGGGCAGGCCGCGTGCCGCGTCGATCGCGTTCTTGATCAAATTGAGCAACACCTGCTGGATTTGCAGTCCGTCACAAAGGACGCGGCATTCCAGGCCCGCTTCGCGCTCGACGGCGATCTTGGGGCAACTGATCAGCATGCCGGCCACCATCCGCCGCGCCTCTTCAATCAGTAGGAACAGGTCGACCGGTTCGCGCACAGCCACCCGCTTGCGCGCGAAATGACGGATGCGCTGCACCACGCCTCCGGCACGCTCGGCCTCGCTGGCGATCTCGCCGCATGCTTCGCGCAACGCGTCCGGCGTGAGCGTTCCAGCCGCATCCCGACGTAGCAGGCTGTTGGCGTAGGTGCCGATGCTCGTCAGCGGCTGATTGATCTCGTGGGCGAGGCTCCCCGAGAGTTCGCCAAGAATCGACAAGCGGGAGAGATGTTCCATTCTTTCCTGATTGTCACGCACCCGACGCTCGGCGGCATCGCGTGCGGCCAGCGAATCGTTCAACTCGCGCGTACGCTGATGCACCAGGTGTTCGACCCGGACCGTGTGCACGATCCATACGGCCAGGAGTGCCAGCAGTCCCAGCAGCCACGGCCAGAAGCGGCGCGCCATTCCTTCCGGCGTGATATCGCGCAGATAGGCGTACGGCCCGACGCGCAGATCGCGGTACAGGTCGAGTACCTGCTGGTAGTCTGACGGCACCGACCAGCTCACCCGGTCCTGGCCTTCGGGCATGGCCAGGAGAACGCGGGCCAGCGACTTGGCAAGCTGCGAATCGAGGTGCCGTGTCACGGCGATCGGCCAGTCGGGATAGAGCGGCGACGACAGCGCGCAGTCGAAGCCATCCACATATCGGGGGGAAAGCACGCGAAACTCTTCCATCCTGATCAGTCCCTCGCGGGCCATTTGCTCGGGCAGGCAGGCGCGCACGATACCCGCATCGACCTCCCGCCCTATCACAGCCTCGACGATCCGTGTCATGGGTAGCCCGAGAAAGCGCGTTTCCCGCACCGCCGATTCCGGATCGACCCCGTCGCGCAACATCTCGCGCGCCGCGATGAGATAACCACCGAACGCCTCCGGAGCCACGGCGGCAATGCTTCGTCCGGCCAGATCCCGCAATTTGACGAGTTCGGTACGCTCGGCACGCGCCAGCACCACGGAACCGAGGGCCTGCCCGCTGCGCGCGGCGTGAGGCGACTGCAGCGTGGCGATCCGGCTGAGACCGAACTGCGCTTCAAGCGTGACGTAGTAACCCGGATTGGTAATCACCAGATCGACCTGCTTCGCGGCAATCGCCTCACGCAAACCGTCAGCGTCGTAGTTGTGCAGGTGAAAGCCATGGCCCGGGAGTTCCCGGTTCAGGTGGTCGATCACCGGTGACCAGTCGGAAATCGCTGCCTGCTCGCCCTGGAAGGCGAACACGCCGACCGCTACGCCACTTGAATTGCCGGCATGGGCAACGATGGAAAACACCGCCAACAACAGGAAAAGCAGCGCACACACCTTTGTCCGGCGGCAAACCAGGGCCGTCGCCGCCATTGCGTTCAGGCGTGCCCCAGGCGCCAAAGTGAAGTCACCTCGGCCGCTCGCGCCGCGTGCAGCGGATCGTCGGGATCGAATGCCTTGGCATGCGTCGGCCGCGCGTCGATTCGGCCAAGCACCTTCAGCCCGGACTGTTCAATCCACCCCAGCAAGGTTTCGCGCGAGCGCAGTTTCAGGTGTTCCGCAAGGTCAGAGAGAATCAGCCATCCCTCGCCGGCGGGCTCAAGATGTGCCACCAATCCAGCGAGAAAGCCGCGCAACATGCGGCTATCCGGGTCGTAAACGGCATATTCCAGCGCCGAACTCGGTTTGCCGGGCACCCACGGCGGATTGCATACGATCAGAGGCGCATGCCCGACTGGAAACAGGTCGGCCTGCTGCACTTCCACTTGAGCAGCAAGCCCCAGGCGTTCAACGTTCTCGCGTGCGCATGCCAGCGCGCGCGCATCCTGATCGGTCGCCACCACGCGTTTGATTCCGCGCTTCGCCAGGACGGCTGCCAGAACGCCAGTACCGGCACCGATATCGAACGCCAGGCTGTTGGCTGACAGTGCGGCCGGCAGGGGCGCATCACCGACAAGCGCCACGTATTCGCCGCGCACTGGCGAAAACACCCCGTAGTGCGGATGAATACGTGCGCCCAATGCAGGAACAGGTACGCCTTTTTTGCGCCATTCATACGCCCCAACGAGACCGAGCAGTTCGCGCAGGGAAGCCACGTAGGGCGCATCCGCGGCGCCGTAGACCATTTCACATGCTTCACGCATATCCGGCGCTCGCCGCAGCGGAATGACGTGCCCGACGTCGACCGGAATCAGCAGCATCCCGAGCAGCCGGGACCGCTGTGCCTGCGCCATGCGCTTGCGGTGAAAGGCTTCAGGGTATTCCACGGCTGGTTTGCCGCCGGAACGTGGCTTTCTGTCCGCGCGCCGAGCCATGGCCTGCAAAAGCTGGCGGGCATTCTGGAAGTCGCCGCGCCACAACAGTGCCGTTCCCTCGCAGGCCAACCGGTAGGCTGCATCGGCGGTCAGCGTGTCGTCAGCCACCACAACGCGGCGCGGCGGCAGCACTCCAGCTTCCGAACGCCACAGCGCCGAGCGCGAGGCATCTCCTTCCTGCCATGCGAGCAGCACGGTGGGTGTTTCAATATTCGTCATTATTGGGCGTCGGGCTTATAGCAGTGTTTTTCCCGCAACAGCTGAAAATAATCGTGATCGTCGACCAGCATATGCTCGGCGACGATATCGCGGGTCACGAACGATACCACGTCACCAAGCGCCAGTTCGCCAGCCACGGCCATGCTGCGCAATTCCAGGGCCCGTTCAACCAGCTTCTGATGTTTCAGTGCGTGGCTTTCCACTTCTGCGTAGCCATAGCGGGCCAGGACAAATTCTTCGCTACGGAAATGGCTCATCACTGAGTCGATCAATTCATCGAGCATTTCCGGCAGTTTATCCAGCGGAATCCGCCCGTTTGAGACGGCACTGATCAGTGTGTTGCCATGACTGATCAACTCCTTGTGTTCTCTATCGATGGAGGAATCGCCGCACTCATAGGCCCGTCGCCACACAAGGTTGGGAATTTGCCGCGATGGAGAGAGCTCTATCTGGGCTAGCGCCGCACCCCTTCCTTGGCTGCCGACGACATGTACCTGTGCACGACCCAAAGCTTTGGCAACGTACATCGCGTTGTCTGCGTTCTTCAGCAGGGTTTCCTCATTGTTCCCGTGCTCCGGATACATCGCGATACCAACGCTACAGTCGATACACACGGTGTCGTTCCCCTGAAGAGCGACAGGCGCACAAAGCGACTGACGGATCTTTTCCGCCACATTCACCGCGTTTTCCCTGCCGCTGGTCATCGGCAGAATCACCACGAATTCGTCGCCCCCCACACGGGCCAGCGTATCCGACTCGCGCAGACATTTCTGGATTCGATCGGCAATTACCTTGAGCAGTTGGTCGCCTACCGAGTGTCCATAACGGTCGTTCACCGGTTTGAACCGGTCGAGATCGATCATCATCAGCGCCAGGCTGGTATTCTCGCGACGCGACTGGCTGATCGCCATGCGAATCCGGTCCTGAAACAGACGACGATTGGGCAACTGCGTAAGCGGATCGTAATTCGCGAGGCGCGACATCTCCGCGGCGACCTGTGAGCGGCGTGTAATATCGGTTGCCACTCCACAGCCGTAGGATCGTCCCTGTGCATCGAAAAATACGGATACAGACAGAAGGACGGTTCGCCGAACACCGTTCTTATGTATATAGGTCCACTCCCGTTCTTCCGGAACGCCGCTCATCCGGGCTTTGGCGACAAATACTTCGAAGCCCGGTTCGACCTGAAAACCTAACTCGTCGCTCAACTCCTTCGCACGAGCAGCCACTTCATCCACATCGTGCAACGCTAGCGGTGTCTGTTTTCCGATCATCTCGCCAGCAGAATAGCCGAGCATGACTTCTGCACCGGGACTGAACATCGTAATCAAGCCATCACTGTCCGTAGCAATGATTGCCTGAGGAACAGCAGCAAGAATCGAAGCGCTGATGCGTTCGTGTTCGCGCAAAGCCACATCGCTTTGCATGCGCGCTTCTATCGCTTCATCCAGCAACCCCAGCGCGAAATCGATACACCGTAACTCGTCTCCGACTGCTGGATGACCCGACGCATTCGAATTTTGCTTCCGAATCAGGTTATCGACCCGTCTCTGGATGCCTTGGAGCGGCCCGGCAACCCGCCCTATGAATACGAGAAATGCCAGCCCGGCAAGCAGTAGCGTCGCGGCCATGCCAAACAAGGCCAATCGCTCCTTGCCGCGAGCACGCTCGAAATGCTCAAGCATATATTTATCCGCCAGAGAGCCGATACTTTGCGTCAGTTCTCCCGCCGCGGTCATAACCGCCATCGATGCAACAACGTAGTGATTCCGTTCGTCGCGATCATCGAGCATGAACTGCTGTCGTTCCGCGGCGTTCAGTATCTCGTCCTGCCGCGGGCGTAATTGATTGAACAGCGTTGAATGGAGCCTCTCCATGGCCGCAAGAGTCCCGTGATCACCAAAACTCTGCAGGCCAACGTCCATCCCCTCCCACAGCATCATGGATTGCCCTCGCATCAAGCGAACGGTAGCAACCTCGCGCGGCTCAAAAGCACGCCCCGACAGCGCATTGGCCCCGAATAGACTCGATTCCGCACCGATAAGCGTGCGAAAAAGTATCGATGACACGCGAAGATTGTTCAGGTGTTCAAAGGCAGCATCCCGGATGGTCGGGTAATCCGTGAGTTCATACATCAAGCCAAGCAGATTAGCCGTCAGCTCGTTGGAAAGCGTCATCCACCCCTCCGCAAGCGTGGGATCACGCGCTTCGACAGGCAGCACAAACGCTTTATCGAGTCCTGGACGTAGCTCCCGTAGCTTGCCCCAGAGGCGCCTGACATCTTCAGCGCGCGCACGACTCCCGGCCGGAACGAGCGAAAGTGCATCCTGGATATTCCTGTCAACGACTGGCCGACGCTCATCGAGAAATTGCCGGTGAACCTGCACAAGCGGCGCCTTCCCGAGCAATCCGACCAAACTTCGCCCACGTTCCGCGATAAAACCGTCGACTGCAACCAGGCACATGTCGGCAATCCGGTTGCGTTCCCCCATCAAGGTAGCTTCGCGAAACGTCTCGCGACTTTCACCATATTCAGCAACGGCGAAGCCCAGCGCGATAGCCGCCAGTGAGCCGACCATCAACGCCATGAGTACCCGAAGCGGTATCTCCTGCAACACTTTCTTCATTATTGGAACCGAGGGATCTCAGGTTGACGGCAAGTATTACCCACCTGCAGACAGCAAGTCAAAGTGAAAATCACCTTTCGCCGTGCATCGTAGCAAATGCGCACATGGGCGGGCCGAATCAGTGGATACCTGCGCCTGCTTATCTTGCGGGCGGCAAGACGAAATCCCCCGGCCGGCGAAACAGATGGCCCAAAACTGCTCGGACGAGCTTGCGCCAATCCATGTCGAAAACCTGGCGAGCGCGCAGGGCAACGTTGAGTGCCAGAACAAAGCTGACGACAAGATTGAAGAATCCGATCGCCGCCACGCCAAGCACTGCCCACAACAGCAGTGCCGAATCCGGCTCTCCGCCTGTACCCACCAGTGCCACCGACATGGCGGGTATCCACGGGCAACCCCCACAGCGTACCGAATACGGTCGCCCCGCCGAGAAGGAAGCCGAAAGCGAGGTTGCCTGCCAGTGCGCCGAGGTTATCCCCAACGTAGCTGGCGACCCGGTCCAGCCGCTTTCTGCCAACAAGAAAGCGCAGCCAGCGCAAATGCCGCAAGCGCCGGGAAAAGCGGTTATAAACAGCATAGTTGTCGAAATAACCGCTGATCAACCCGGCAAGAAACAGGCAGACGCCACACAGCGCGCCATAGAACAGCGAGCCGCTGTATATCAGGCTTTGCTCGCCTAGAAGATGCGTGGCCTTATCCGGCCCGGCGAGCGGTAAGGCTACGAATCGCTGGAAGCCCCATGACAGGCCGGCAGCTACCGGAACGGCAACCAGGATGTTGCCCAGAATCGCCACGAGTTGACTACGCGTAGTGCGTGCAATCAGCGCGGTCAACGCTTGCAGGTCGCTCACTCGCCCGCCGCTCTGGCTGATCGTTCCGGCAATGGTGTTGGCCATCATCGCCGGTTGCTTGGTCGCCACGGTGCCATGCAGTACATGGATGATGCAGAAGCCCACGCCGTAGTTCAGGCAATACGCCAGCGCCTCGACCAGCGGCGCCATGCCGAGTTTTCCTAGCAACAGCTTGATGCACGCCATGACCCCAATGACCAGCCCTCCGATGGCGGCAGCCCCGGCCAGTTGCAAATACTCACGTCGCGTCTCGGTAATGAAGTGCTCGCCGTCGTGGCCCACGTGCTCGGTGATACGCAGGGCGATCAGCTCGGTATTGTGCCGCCAATGCTGGCGGAGATCATCGCGGCGGCACTCCTCTTCGACCAAGTGCGTAAACAGGCCTACGATCGACGGCATGGCCGTCTCGCCATCAGGGCGATGCATCAGTCGATCAAGGATTTCCAAAAGCAATTCACAGCGAGCAATCAGCTGCGTCAGGCGCTGCATGTGGTACGTCAGGCGGATGCTCGTCCCCTCGCGCGCGGCACGCTTGCGCATTCTCTCAATCATGCCAACGCATTGATCGAGCAGCACAAGAAGATGTTTTTCGTCGCAGGCCAGCGATTCGGGCTTTCCCCATGCCAGCGGATACGCCTGGATATAGGCTAGCAGTTCCTCGTTCTGGGTGACAAACGGCGATTCGTACGTTTCCAGCGCCGGCTCCAGCCGCAGCAGTTCCGGCTCCATGCCAGCCGCGGCTATCCAGTAGGACAACACGCGCAACGCACGCAGCATATCGACGATTGCTTGCGGCATGGTCTGACTAGCGTTCTGCGTTTCGAAACGCAATACGGAAAGGAATTGCAGCCAGGCATTTTCCCCAACACCGACGACCCACTCCGCGTCTGATGGCTTGTGAAACACTTGGCGCATGACCGAGCGCAGCAGATCATCGTCCAGCTCCTCCGGCAGGATCTTGTGACCGAGTCGGCGGAACAGTTCGGTAAAGAAGCCGGTGTTGGGGTGGATTCCGATCGATGTGTAGATATCCGTATGCCGGCACTGACTGATGACGGCAATCACAGCCTCGCGCACGACACGGGCGAGTTCCGCGTTTTCATGCAGCGTCTCGCATACCGCAAGCAGATTGCTCCGTGCCGCCGGCACATCGTCGGCATGACGCGGGCGAATCGCATCGACGAGTACAACGAGCAGATCGACCGGACTAGCCGCATCCGGGTCAGCGGCCAGACGGACCAGAACTTGTTCAAAAGCCATCAAGAATACGTTACCTCACCCTGATTATTTCCCGATCGGTGCGCCGCGCCCGGAATATCGATCACTCATGCGATACGCCGCATCGGTAAATTGACCCTTGGGATTCTCGCGACAATAGCGCTCGATGAACTGCTCCACCGTGCTGCGCGATACGTCCGACACCTGCTGCTTTGGATTAGCGTAGTTGTGTCCGCTCAGAAAACCGCGCGCCCATGCAATAAAGCTGTCGCGCAGCTCCGTATCATCCTGCGAGGCCTGCCAAGCCACACACGAGTTATCGTCGAACCCCAGCATTTTCGGCGCCATCGTCGCTGCACTGCCGCTCATCGAATACAGCGCAAGCAACATGAAAACGCTGCCGGCAAATCGTTTGTTCGTCATCGGACAGAACCTCTCTTGTTCGTTGATCCGGGCATCATCGGGGCCTGCCCGATGCAGCCGAGTATAGCGTAGTCGCCTTGGAGCGCCTTCCACGCCCCGGCGGCCAATAAAAAACGGGCGCCGAAGCGCCCGTTCGCTTTGACGTGCGTGAATGCTATCCGACCCACTTCCGCGCATTGCGGAACATGCGCATCCATGGCGAATCCTCACCAAGATCGTCCGGGTGCCAGGACATCTGCACCGTGCGGAAAACGCGTTCCGGATGCGGCATCATGATCGAGAAGCGCCCGTCCGCCGTGGTCACGCCGGTGATCCCCGCCGGCGATCCGTTCGGGTTGTAGGGGTAAACCTCGGTCGCATTTCCACCGTTCCCGGTATTGTCGAGATAGCGCATAGCCACCAGCGCTTTGGCCTGCTGCTCGGCCGAATCGAACTCTGCACGCCCTTCGCCGTGCGAGACGACGATCGGCATGCGGCTGCCGCCCATGCCAGCGAAGAACAGCGACGGCGACTCAGGAATCTCGACCATCGTGAAGCGCGCCTCGAACTGTTCGACCCGGTTCCGCTCGAACCGCGGCCAGGCATCGGCACCGGGGATCAGATCCTTCAGCGCGCTCATCATCTGGCAACCGTTGCAGACACCCAGGGCGAAGGTGTCATTGCGGCCAAAGAAGGCGGAGAACTCGTCACGCGCCCGCGGATTGAACAGGATCGTGCGCGCCCAGCCCTTGCCGGCGCCGAGCACGTCACCGTACGAGAAGCCGCCACAAGCCACGGCGCCCTTGAAATCGGCCAGCGAAACGCGACCGGAAAGAATGTCGCTCATATGCACGTCAACCGAGGCGAAGCCGGCACGGTCGAACGCCGCGGCCATCTCGATCTGGCTGTTGACGCCCTGCTCGCGCAGGATGGCCATCTTTGGGCGCGCGCCCTTGGCGATGAACGGTGCGACGATGTCATCCGCCGGATCGTAGGTCAACGCTACCGACAAGCCCTTGTCGGCGGTGTCGAGGATGCGGTCGTATTCCTGCTGCGCGCACGCCGGGTTGTCACGCAGCGACTGCATGCGGAAACTCGTCTCCGACCAGGCACGATGCAGGTCGGCACGATTCTCCCGCAACACCGTCTCTGTCTTGTAGTGAATGCACAGTTCGTCGCACTTTTCCGGTGAGCCGATGACTTCGACGCTGAGTCCAGCCATCTGCAAGGTAGACAGCACTGTATTGCGCACCGACCGGCGAATCTGGATGACCGCGCCCAGTTCCTCGGCGAACAGCGCGCGCAGCACGCCGGCCCGGGAGCCGTCGCACAGTTCGTTGAGATCGATCGACAGGCCACAGCGTGAAGCAAAGGCCATTTCAGCCAGTACGGCGAACAGGCCACCGTCCGACCGGTCGTGATAAGCCAGCAGCAGGTCGTCACTAGCCAGCTTTTGCACCGTCGTGAAGAATGCCGCCAGTTTCTCCGGCTCATCGACATCCGGCACCTCGACTCCTGTGGCGTTGAACACCTGCGCCAACGCCGAGCCGCCAAGACGGTTCCTGCCACCGCCGAGATCGATCAGCAACAGGTCGGTATCGCCTTCATCGAGGCGTAGTTGCGGCGTCAGCGTCTGCCACGCATTTTGCACCGGTGCGAAGGAGCTGACTACCAGCGACAGTGGCGCGACAACCTGCTTCTTCTCGCCACCGTCTTCCCAGGCGGTACGCATCGACAGCGAATCCTTGCCGACCGGGATCGAAACACCGATCTGCTGACAGATGTCGGAGACGGCGCGGACCGTGTCGAACAGGCGTGCATCCTCGCCCGGCACGCCGGCGGGGGCCATCCAGTTGGCTGAAAGCTTGACGTCGCCAAGCTTGGCGATTCGCGCGGCGGCGATATTGGTCAGCGCCTCGCCGAGCGCCATGCGACCCGAAGCCGGCGCATCAAGGATCGCTACCGGCGTCCGTTCGCCCATGGCAAATGCCTCGCCACGCAGTGTGTGAAAGCCCATGGTGGTCACGGCCACGTCAGCAACCGGCACCTGCCACGGCCCGACCATCTGGTCGCGCGCGGTCATGCCACCGACCGAACGGTCGCCGATCGAGATCAGGAAGGTTTTATCGGCCACGGCCGGCAGGCGAAGCACGCGATAGGCAGCGTCCTTGACCTCTACCGAGGCCGGATCGAACGGCGCGGCGACGGTCGGCAGACGTGTCACGTCGCGGGTCATGCGCGGCGGCTTGCCGAGCAGCGCGTCCATGTCCATGTCGACCGGCTTGTCGCCGAAATGTCGGTCGGCGACGACCAGTCGGTTATCGTCGGTCGCTACGCCGACCACGGCGAACGGGCAGCGCTCACGCTCGCACATTGCCTGGAACTCGGGCAAGCGGCTCGGCGGGATTGCCAGCACGTAGCGTTCCTGCGACTCATTGCTCCAGATTTCGGCCGGCGACATGCCGGGTTCCTCGATCTTCACATCGCGCAATTCAAAGTGCGCACCGCAGCCAGCGCCGTGCGCCAATTCCGGCAGCGCGTTGGAAATGCCGCCGGCGCCGACGTCGTGGATCGACAGGATCGGGTTGCCGTCGCCTGGCGCGGCGATGTCTTTAGCCGGCGAACCGAGCTGCCAGCAACGATCGATGACCTCCTGCGCGCGCCGCTGCATTTCGGGGTTGCCGCGCTGCACCGAGGCGAAATCGAGGTCTTCGGCGTTGGTGCCGGTGCTCATCGAGCTGGCCGCGCCGCCACCGAGGCCGATAAGCATGCCGGGGCCGCCCAACTGGATGAGCAGCGTACCGGCCGGGAAGGTCTCGGACTTGAACGACTGGTTGTCGTTGATGTTGCCTACACCGCCTGCGACCATGATCGGCTTGTGGTAGCCACGCACCATCGCCTCGTCGCCCTCGCCCACGCGCTGCTCGTAGGTGCGGAAGTAACCAGCCAGGTTCGGGCGGCCGAATTCGTTGTTGAACGCGGCGGCACCGATCGGCCCTTCGAGCATGATGTCCAGCGCCGAAGAAATCCGCGACGGACGACCGTAGCTAGCCATTTCGGTTTCCCACGGCTGTTCCGCATCGGGCAGGTAAAGGTTGGACACCGAGAAGCCGCAGAGGCCGGCCTTCGGTTTGGAACCACGCCCGGTCGCGCCTTCGTCGCGGATCTCGCCGCCGGAACCGGTCGCTGCGCCAGGGAAAGGCGAGATCGCGGTCGGATGGTTGTGCGTCTCGACCTTGGCGAGAATGTGCGTCAGTTCCTTGTGGTAGGTATAGCTGCCGTCGGCCCCCGGATAGAAGCGCTCGACCTCGGTGCCTTCGAACACCGACGAATTGTCCGAATAGACTACGACGTTGCCTTCGGGATGCGCGGCATGCGTTTCCCGGATCATCCCGAACAACGTTTCCTTCTTCTGCTCGCCGTCGATGATCCACGAGGCATTGAAGATCTTGTGCCGACAGTGTTCGGAGTTGGCCTGCGCGAACATCATCAGTTCGACGTCGGTCGGGTTGCGGCCGGTCTTCACCACGAACAGGTCGACAAGGTAGTCGATCTCGTCTTCCGACAGCGCCAGGCCAAGGCGCGTGTTAGCCTCGACCAGCGCCTCACGGCCGCCAGCCAGCAGGTCGACGGTCGTCATCGGCTTCGGCGGGAAGTGGCGGAACAACTCGGCGGTCTGCTCGAAGCTGGCGAGTACCGCTTCGATCATCCGGTCATGCAGCAAGGCGGCGACGGCCGCACGCTGGCCTTCACTGACGCCCTCGATGCGAAAGGCGATGCCGCGCTCGATCCGGTCGATCGCCGCCAAACCGCTATTCAGCGCGATGTCGGTCGCCTTCGACGACCACGGCGAGATCGTACCGATGCGCGGCGTCACCAGGAACAGTTCCCCCTTGGTGACCGACTCGGCGGCCTTCTCTTCCAGCAAAGCGGCCAGTTGCTTGCGTTCCGTATCGCCCAGCGCCTGCGTCAGGCTCGCGAAATGCCAGTATTCCGCGCTGAGAATGCTCGCCCCGGGCACGACGGCCTGGATACGCTGCTGCAAGCCCTGCAGCCGGAAAACGGAGAAAGCGGGAGCCCCGCGCAAGAAGAGGATGTCGGCCATGGTCTACCTGGGAAAGAGCAGAAACGGAAAAATCTGCTTGAAAACAACGGGAAGTGCGCATTATCCCAGATTGTCCAGCGGTACGCGAGATGATGGCGGGTCGGACCGTCCCGGGCGCCCCTCGCGCAACCAGTGATGCAGGCAGCTTAGTCTGTGGCGTCAGCGACAGAGGACGCCGCCACGACGTGCTCAGCAGCCGGCGACGGTGACTCCGGCACCTCCCATGGCCGGCCACAGCCGATACAGCGATTGGTCTCAGGATTCACGCGGCAAATGCCGGCACAAACGTAGAACGGCTCCGTCTTCATGGTGGTTTCGCTCATATACCCTTTTCCCGCCGTTTGATTTCATCGAGGATCGCCCGCTTTTGTGAATCCGAAGCGGTTCCCCAGGCCAGAATCTCGTCAAGCGTGCGATGACAGCCGCAACACACCCCTGTGCTTTCATCAAGACAGCACCGATTGACGCACGGTGAGGCAACGGAATCGTTATCAGGACGAAATGGCGACATGGAAACAAATGAAGAATCGAGGCGATGGGACTCGGAGTGGCTTGGTCGACAAAAGTTCGCGCCGAATCGAACAATCGGTCAAACCACTTTATTTTTCGCTCCTGCTATGTCATCGTACGTCTGATGACATAGCAGGAGCGTTGGACGACATGACACGATCGCTAAACACCTTCCTGAGCCTCGACGACTTCGAAAAAGCCGCCCGCCGCAAGTTGCCCCGCCCCCTGTTCGGCTACGTGGAAGGCGCCACCGAAAACAATATGAGCCTGCACGACAACCGCCGGGTGTTCGAGGAAATCCTCTTCCGACCGCGCGTGCTGGTCGACGTCTCGGCCCGCGAACAATCAATCGACCTGTTCGGCACCCGCTACTCTGCGCCCTTCGGCATCGCGCCGATGGGCATCTGCTCGCTGACCGGCTATCGCGGCGACCTGGCGCAGGCCTGCGCCGCGAAAAAGGCGGGCATCCCGATGGTACTCAGCAGTTCGGCGCTGATCCGCATGGAAGAGGTCGTCGAAAGGGCACCCGGCACGTGGTTCCAACTCTATGTGCCGCGCCACGAGGCGGCGGTCGATGCGCTCGTCGACCGCGTGGCGCGCGCCCGCATCGATGTACTGGTCGTAACTGTCGATTCGGCGGTGGTACCCAACCGGGAAAACAACGTGCGAAACCGTTTCAAGACGCCGCTCGAACCCAACCTGCGTCTGCTGTGGGACGGCATCACCCATCCACGCTGGTCGGTAGGGACGTTCCTCCGTACTATCGTCCGGCACGGCGTCCCGCATTTCGAAAACAACACGGCGGAACGCGGCACGTCGCTGATTGCGAAAAATGTCGAACGCGATTTCAGCGGACGCGAGTATCTCGACTGGAAAGCCATCGAACGCATGCGCCAGCGCTGGAAAGGCACGCTGATACTGAAGGGTATTCTGCATCCGGACGACGCGCGACGCGCCAGTGAGATCGGCATCGACGGTCTGATCGTTTCAAACCACGGCGGCCGCCAACTCGACGGTTCGCTCTCGCCGATGCGTGCCTTGCCGGCAATCGTCGATGCGGCAGGAAAACAGACGGTGATGATCGACAGCGGTTTCCGTCGTGGCACTGACATACTAAAGGCACTGGCGCTCGGCGCACATTTCGTCTTCGTCGGACGACCGTTCAACTACGCGGCCACCATCGCGGGCGAGGCCGGCGTAACGCATGCCATCAAACTCTTGCGTGACGAAATTCACGCAGACATGGGGCTGCTCGGAATCAACCGGCTCGCCGAACTCACGACTGACCATCTGCATCGCTAAGCGGAGAACGACCACAATGGAAAAGCGCCCCATCCTGCAAATCGGCAACCTGCTCCCCGCCCTCGAAGACGAATTGCGCGAGCGCTATGCCGTGACCCGTCTTGAAAATGCAACCGATTCCAACGCATTCCTGGCAGCGCATGGCGGCGAATTCGTCGGTGTCGCAACGTCGGCTCTGTCCGGCGTTTCTGCCGCACAGATCGCGGCGATGCCCAATTTGCGCATAATCTCGTGCTTTGGCGTCGGCGTCGACAAGATCGCCATGCCAGACGCCCGGGCACGCAACATTCCGGTCGGCTACACGCCGGACATCCTCAACGATTGCGTGGCCGACACGGCGATTGCGTTGATCCTCGACGTCGCCCGATCCACACCGGAAGCTGACCGTTACGTGCGTTCAGGCACGTGGGCCGAGCGTGGGCCGAACAGCTTCCACCTTGGGCGCAAGGTCAGCGGCGCACGCTTGGGCATTGTCGGCTTGGGGCGCATCGGCAAGACCATCGCACGCCGCGCCACAGGCTTCGACATGGACATCCGCTACCACGCTCGTAACGCGGTGCCCGATACATCATGGACTTACGAGAAATCTCTGCCCGATCTGGCACGCTGGGCCGACTTCCTGGTGGTCATCACTGCCGGCGGCCCAGACACGCACCACCTGATCGACGCCGACGTCCTCGACGCACTCGGCCCGCGCAGTTTCCTGATCAACGTTTCGCGGGGTTCTGTCGTCGACGAAGAGGCGCTGATCCACGCACTGAAAGAGAAACGCATTGCCGGAGCCGGGCTGGATGTCTTCGAGAACGAGCCCTTCGTTCCCGATGCGCTGCTGGCTCTGGACAATGTCGTCCTGTTGCCGCATATCGCCAGCGCAACCGAGGAGACGCGCCTCGCCATGGCCCAACGGGTCATCGACAACCTCGAGTTGTTTTTCGCCGAAGGGCGGCTGCTGTCGGAGGCGCCGTAAGGTTCCGTCGCGCTAGAATGGCAGCTCCCGCTTCGAGAGCTTCCGCCATGCTGCCCGAGCCACTCTATACCACCGACCTTGTCCGCCGGATCGAAACCGCATTCTCAGAATTTTCGCTGATGCAGCGCGCAGGCCGCGCTGCTGCCGATCTCGCGTCAGCCATCTGCGCCGATCGCACCCAGCCCGTACTGATCATTGCCGGCCCCGGCAACAACGGAGGCGACGCTTTTGAAGTTGCACGCATGCTAACCGAGCAACTTTTCGAGACCTGCGTGGTTTTCCTTGGCGACGGATCCCGCCTGCCCCGAGATGCAGCCGCCGCCTATCGCCGCTTTACCGACGCTGGCGGCACCACACGGAACGACATCCCTTCATCCCAGCACTGGTCGCTGATCGTCGACGGGCTGTTCGGCATCGGCCTCACTCGCAATATCGAAGGACCGTACGCCGATTTGATCGACCAGGCCAATGCGCTGGCGAAACGCCATGGCTGTCCGCTACTCGCCCTCGATTGCCCAAGCGGACTCGATGCCGATACCGGCAGTCTGCATGGCACCACCATCCGCGCCAGCCACACGATCACCTTCATCGCCGCCAAGCCCGGACTGTTCACCGCCGACGGCCCCGATTTCTGCGGCAAAGTCAGCGTCGCCTCGCTCGACCTCGACACATCCCGGTTTGATGAACCGCCAGGCCGGACGGTTACACCGCATCTATTCGCCGGCCTGCTGCAACCCCGCCGTCGCAATTCGCACAAGGGAAGCTTCGGCAACGTGGGCATTCTCGGCGGCTCGACGGGGATGGTCGGCGCAGCGCTCCTGGCTGCTCGCGCCGCGCTGCGCCTCGGTGGCGGACGTATCTATCTGGGACTGATCGACGAGCGCGCCCCGGCGCTCGACCCGCTGCAGCCGGAGCTGATGATCCGACGCCCGGACCGGCTGCTTGCGACTGATTTGACTGCTCTGGCCTGCGGACCGGGCATGGGCAACAACGGCGAGGTTATCGCACTGCTGGAAACAGCGTGCCTTCTGAACATCCCGTTGGTCCTGGATGCCGACGCGCTGAACCGCCTTGCCGAGAATCCAGAACTACACGTCGCCGTCACCGGGCGACACGCGCCTACCCTCCTCACACCTCATCCCGCAGAAGCGGCGCGCCTGCTCGACTGCTCTTCAGGCGAAATCCAGCGCGATCGGATCGGTGCAGCCTGTCGGCTAGCGACGCGATTCAATGCTTTCGTCGCACTGAAAGGCTGTGGCACCGTCATCGCGACCCCGGATGGCAACTGGTTCATCAACACCTCCGGCAATCCCGGACTCGCCACGGCTGGCAGCGGCGACGTGCTCACCGGATTTGTAGCGGCACTCCTCGCCCAAGGCGCCTCCGCACGCGACGCCTTGCTGGCCGCCGTAAACCTGCACGGTGCCGCGGCCGACCGGCTTGTCGCGGCTGGTGTCGGTCCGATCGGGTTGAGCGCAGGCGAATTGATCGACGCAGCTCGCAGCCACCTGAATTTCTTGACGAAGGCATAATTTTCCCAAGGACGCCCGGAACTCCGAACACGAGAATCAATCAATCGTCCAGTTTTCCGAACGACACGCCGCTTTTCTATTGCGAAGACCTCACAAACAGTTGTTTCTGCAAGGTTCGTGAATTGGCACGTTCCGTGCAGACGTTCCACTCCGTCACGGACGTGCACGGAGCGATGCGTTCCCCTCCCGCACCCTTGACATACTCAATCATTCAAAGAGAAGAGAGGAAATATTCGTCATGGGAAAACAATCGTTGAAACATTGGGTCAGCGCGCTAGCCACCGCCCTGCTACTAACCGGTTCAGCCTTCGCGCAGCAAAAACCTAACGTTGTCATTTTGGCCACCGGCGGCACGATCGCAGGGGCTGGCGCCGATGTTTCCAACAGCGCCACCTACCAGGCCGCCAAGGTTCCCGTCGACAAACTGATCGCCGGAATTCCGCAACTGGCCAATGTCGCCAACGTACGCGGCGAACAGGTCTTCCAGCTCGGCTCGGAGAGCATTCGCAACGAGGATCTCCTGACTCTCGGCAAGCGCGTCTCCGCGCTGGTCAAACAGAACGACGTCGATGGCGTAGTGATTACCCATGGCACCGACACCACGGAAGAAACTGCCTACTTCCTTAACCTCGTCGTCAAGACAGAGAAGCCGATCGTGGTCGTTGCTTCGATGCGCCCCGGTACGGCCATGTCGGCGGACGGCATGCTCAACCTGTACAACGCCGTCTCCGTTGCCGGCAGCAAGGATGCGCACGGCAAAGGCACGCTGGTGGTGATGAACGACACGATCAACAGCGGTCGTGACGTGAGCAAGATGATCAACATCCGCCCTGAGGCCTTCCAGAGCCCCTGGGGCCCGCTGGGCATGATCGTCGAAGGCAGGAACTACTGGTTCCGCAAGCTCGACAAGCGCCACACCACCACTTCCGAGTTCGACATCGACAAGATCGACACGCTGCCGCTCGTCGAGATCGCCTATGCGGGCGGCAACGTGAACGACACAGCCTACCGTGCCTTCGCCAACGCTGGCGCCAAGGCCATCATCCACGCTGCCCCGGGAAATGGCTCCGTTGCCAAGACGCTCGTGCCGGTGCTGCAGGATCTGCGCAGCAAGGGTCTGCAGATCATCCGTTCGACACACGTCAACGCCGGAGGATTCGTCCTGCGCAATGCCGAACAACCGGACGACAAGTACGACTGGGTTGTCGCACACGATCTGAACCCGCAAAAAGCGCGTATCCTGGCCTCGGTCGCACTGACGCAAACGAACGACAGCAAGGAACTCCAACGGATTTTCTGGGAGTATTGATCCAGCACGGTCTCTCAACCCACCACATGAAAAACGGGAGACATTCGTGCCTCCCGTTTTTTTCGTTCAACTCCCGCAAGAACCCCGGTTGTCAGCTCCCCTCGGCTTTAAACCCAAGATCGAGCTGGCGCGAACCACCGCCATCGACGACCGCAGCACCGAGCTTGGTTTCGCGGGCCTGCTCGATGGCATTGAGATACTCTGGCGTCACGTCGCCCGTCACGTACTGGCCGTTAAAGCAGGAACAGTCGAATTGCGACAAATCGGCCTTGAGTCCCGCGATAGACGCTTTCAGCTCGTCCAGATCCTGATACACCAGCGCATCGGCACCAATCTCTTTCGCGATCTCCTCTTCGGAGCGCCCGGTAGCAATCAGTTCGCTGCGCGTCGGCATATCGATGCCATACACGTTGGGAAAGCGGACGGGCGGCGCAGCCGAGGCAAAATAGACCTTGAGCGCCCCGGCGGCACGCGCCATCTCGACGATCTCGTGACTCGTGGTCCCACGTACGATCGAGTCGTCGACCAGCAGGACACGTTTGCCCTTGAACTCCTGACCGACGGTATTGAGCTTCTGACGCACCGACTTCCTGCGGATCGATTGCCCGGGCATGATGAAGGTACGCCCGATGTAGCGGTTCTTCACGAACCCCTCGCGATACGGAATACCCAAGCGCTGCGCCAACTGCATCGCCGCCGGGCGGCTTGAATCCGGGATCGGGATGACCACATCGATATCGTTCGGCAGATCCCGCGCGACCTTGTCGGCAAGATGCTCGCCCATGCGCAGGCGCGTCTCGTAGACCGAGACACCGTCGATCACCGAATCCGGACGGGCCAGATAGACGTATTCAAAGATGCAGGGCGAGAGCACCGGATTCTCGGCGCACTGACGGAAATGCAACTGGTGCGACATATCGACAAACAAGGCCTCACCGGGCGCTACGTCGCGAAGCACATGGAATCCCAGCGTATCGAGCGCCACCGACTCGGATCCAACCAGGTATTCCGGCCCCTGCGGCGTTTCGTTGACTCCGACGACCAGCGGCCGGATGCCGTACGGATCGCGAAACGCCAACAGCCCGTATCCCGCAATCAGCACCACCACCGCGTAGGCGCCCTTGCAGCGACGATGGACGCCAGCAACCGCAGCGAAAATCGTATCCAGGTCGAGCTTGAACCCCTTTGCCGACTCCTGCAGTTCATGCGCCAGGACGTTGAGCAGAACCTCGGAGTCCGAACTGGTATTGATGTGGCGCAGATCCTGCCGGAACATTTCCTCCTGCAACTGCGCCGTGTTGGTCAAATTGCCGTTGTGCGCGAGAACCAAGCCAAATGGCGAGTTGACGTAGAAGGGCTGCGATTCGGCGGAATCCGACGACGAACCGGCCGTCGGGTAGCGGCAATGACCGATGCCCATATTGCCGGGCAGAGCGCGCATGTTTCGGGTGCGGAATACATCCCGCACCATCCCCGAGCCCTTGTGCATGAAAAAGGTGTTGTCCTTGCCCGTCGCGATGCCCGCTGCATCCTGACCGCGATGCTGCAAGACCATCAGCCCATCATAGAGAAGCTGATTGACCGGCGTGTTCGCCATAACTCCGAGAATACCGCACATAGTGTTTTCCTACCTGAACCGAATCCGTTTGGCCACATCGGGCGGCAACCAGGGCTTGCACGCCACAACCGCCGTTTCGAGCGGCGCCGAAAACGCCGCCTCGCTCCACCATTGTTCCTTCGCCAACGACAGCGTTCCGCCCAGCGCCACCAGCGCCAGAACGATCAGCGTCCCACGCGCCGTGCCGAACAGCACACCCAGCGCACGATCGCTAAGACTCAAACCGAGCGCCTTGAGCAACCCGCGAATTGCCAGGCGAACCAGCGCCATCAGCAACAACACGATGACGAAAACCAGTACCCACGCAACAACGATCCGTACCGCTGGATCAGCAATGCCGCCGAGCAGTGCGCTGGCGAACTCCGCCCCCCACCACCTGGCCGCAAAGAAGGCGAGCACCCAGGCCGCCAGTGCAATGATCTCGCCGACGACGCCGCGCCAGGCACCCAACGCCATCGAGGCAAGCAGGATCGTCAATACAACATAATCGAAAACAGTCATTGCTTGGCGGCGACCACGCCGTTGACTCCGATCCGTTTCATTTTGTCCAACGCTTTCTGTGCCGCTTCCTTTGACGGGAAGGGGCCGGCACGCACACGCGTCTTGCGTCCGCCGGGGGTATCGAGCGGCTCGGTGAAGACCCGGACGCCGAGTTCACCAATCTTGGTCTGCAGTAGCTTGACGTTCCCCGGATTGGCGAATGCGCCGATGAGAATCACGAACTGGCTGTTGGCGGACGACGCGGGATTATCGACCGCTTTGCCACCCAAAATGGCCGCAGCACGCTGGGCGTCCTTCGCGTCACTCGGATGCGCGGTAACCTTTTCGTTAGTTTTGGCTGGCGCCTTCTCCGGCGGCTTGACTGCGGAGGCCGGTTTTTCCTGAGGTTTTTCCGGAGCCTTTTCCACTACCCGTTCAGGCGTCTTTTCAGGTCTTTTATCGGTCGCCGTCTCTGCCTGTTTGACCGACGGTGGCTCCGCCTCGGCGCCCTTCCTCTCGGCGGCCACCGGCTTCAGGTTCGGCGCAAACGGCGCTTGATCCTGCCCAGGAATGCGAATCTGAACGTCCTGCAACTGCTGCTTTGGCTCCTCATCCATGACCATCGGCAGAATGATGGCCGCCAGTCCGGCAAATGCCACCGCGCCGACAAGACGACGGCGCGCGCGTTTTTTCAACTGCAACTGTGCATCAGGGGAATCGGACATTGCTAAATCGACAATCGGTAGCGGGAAGAGTAAGAGCCGGGAACACCCGGGGAGTCAGGAGTCCTGTTTGATCTCGTGCAGGACGGCGGCAACAGTGACGAACGATCCGAAGGCGACGATTCTATCATTTTCCCCGGCCTCGCCGACAGCGCGCCGGAGGGCATCGCGCACAGAAACGAAGCATTCCATCTCACCACCGAGACCCCCAGCCTGCACGACTGCTGCAAGAACCTCCGCGGCAGCACCGCGCGGGCCTTCCAGACTAGCCAGCAACCAGACATCGACGTTGCCGGCCATCGCCCGCAACGCACCTGCAACGTCCTTATCCGCCAGCATACCCACCACAGCGAACGTCCGACCGGAGTTTTTGTGAGCCGAAAGCGTCTGCGCCAGACCGGCCACTGCCTGTGGATTATGCGCGACGTCGATAATGATTTCGGGCCGCTCGCTGACACGCTGGAAACGCCCAGCCAGACGAACCTCCCGCAAACCTCGCTCAACAGCTTCGTTAGACACGGGCAACCTATCCCGAAGACAATCGATGACGGCCAGCACCGCGGAAGCGATCCCCAGTTGATGCGCTCCAGCCAGCGCCGGCAGGGGCAGAAAATCCCGTTGCATTCCCCGTTTGTTCCAGCACGCCCAGCCGTCACCGCGCGTTGAAAAACCGAATTCGCGCCCGATCAACCGAAAATCTGCTCCGATCTCCTCAGCGTATTGCAGCAACGATCGGGGCGGATCAACGTCGCCGCAGATCGCCGGTCTGCCTTCGCGAAAAATTCCGGCTTTCTCGTAGCCAATCGCTTCCCGGGTTTGCCCAAGCCAGTCGGTATGATCAAGGGCAATGCCAGTAACCACCGAGACGTCGCCGTCGTAGATATTGACTGCGTCGAGACGCCCCCCCAGCCCCACTTCGAGAATGACCAGATCGACCGCCTGCTCCGCAAATACCTCCCATGCCGCAAGCGTGCCGAACTCGAAGTAGGTCAGTGCGCAATTTCCGGCCGCCTGCCGCGCGGCCTCGACGCGAGCAAAGGCCGCACACAAGGTTTCGTCGCCGACAGGTACACCGTCGGTCCGCACACGCTCGTTGTAGATCAGCAGGTGCGGTGAGGTGTAGCAACCCACACGGTAGCCGGCAGCACGATAGATCGATTCCAGATAGGCGCATGTCGATCCCTTGCCATTGGTCCCACCAACAATGACGACCGGGCACGTTTGCCGCTGCTGCAGAATCTGCTTGACGCGTTCAGCGCGATCCAGGCCGAGTTCAATCCCGGCCTGCCCTTTTGGATGCAGTCCTTCGAGGTGAGCAAGCCAGTCCGAGAGCGTTATCACGCGGCAACCGGCGCCTTTTGCAGAAGACCGAGCAACTTCGCCAGCATATCCTTCAGTTCCCGACGATCGACGATCATGTCGACAGCCCCTTTGCCGAGCAGGAATTCGGCGCGCTGGAACCCTTCCGGCAATTTCTGGCGTACGGTCTGCTCAATCACGCGCGGACCGGCGAAGCCGACCAGCGCGCCCGGCTCGGCGATGACGATGTCGCCGAGGAAAGCGAACGAGGCGGATACGCCGCCCATCGTCGGATCGGTCAGAACGGAGATGAACGGCAGCCGGGCGTCTGCCAGACGTCGCAGCGCCGCCGTTGTCTTGGCCATCTGCATCAGCGAGAACAACCCCTCCTGCATGCGCGCCCCGCCAGAGGCGGCGATGCAAAGAAAAGGCATGCGCTGCTCGACTGCCAGTTGCACGCCGCGCACGAAGCGCTCGCCGAGCACCGAGCCCATCGAACCGCCCATGAACTCAAACTCGAACGCCGCGACCACCAACGGCAGCGTCTTCAGCCGCCCTTGCATCACCACCAGCGCATCGGTTTCGCCGGTCGACTTCGCCGAGTCGGCCAGACGCTCCGTGTAGCGCTTGCTATCGTGAAAATGCAGGGGGTCGGCGGGCCGCACGTCGGCACCGATCTCGAAACGCTCCTCGGGATCGAGCAGAAGATCGAGACGTGCCCGCGCGGCAAGGCGGTTGTGGTGCCCGCATTGCGGGCAGACCTGCTGGTTTTTCTCCAGGTCGGCCGCGTACAGCACCGCGTCACACGCCGGGCACTTGCTCCACAGTCCTTCGGGCAGAACGCTCTTGCGCTGTCCGGCGCCCGGACTGCGCTTGATTTTCGGCACTACCTGGTTCAACCAACTCATCGCACGGCCCTCCGCACTCAGTTTTTGCTTGCCTCGTCGATACCGCGACGCAGGTCGGCGACAAGCGTCTTGACCCACGCACAGACCTCGTCGGCCGGCGCTTTCTCGATTTCCTCGATGATCCGGCTGCCGACCACGACGGCATCGGCAAAGCGGGCGATCGCCCCAGCCGTCTGCGCGTCACGGATGCCGAAGCCGACACCGACGGGCACACCGACCGCCGCGTGAATCTCCGGAATCCGTTTGGCAACGGCTTCAACATCGAGTTGCGCGGAACCGGTCACCCCCTTGAGCGAAACGTAGTAGACGTAGCCGCTGGCCAGTTCGGAGACCATGGCGACGCGCGCTTCGGTCGAGGTCGGCGCGAGCAGGAAGATCGGATCGAGCGCGTTGGCCTGCATCGCCTTGGCGAAATCGGCACTCTCTTCGGGCGGGTAATCAACGACCAGCACTCCGTCGACGCCGGCATCGAACGCCGCCGCCGCGAAGGTATCGACGCCCATCGCCTCGATCGGGTTCGCATAGCCCATCAGCACGACCGGCGTCTCGTTGTCGTCGGCACGGAAGTTGGCGACCATTTCCAGCACCTGACGCAGGCTGACGCCTTTGGCCAGCGCGCGTTCGGAGGCGCGCTGGATGGTCGGCCCGTCGGCCATCGGGTCGGAGAATGGCACGCCCAGTTCGATGATGTCGGCGCCGGCTTCAACCAGCGTGTGCATCAGCGGCACCGTCTGTTCCGGACCGGGATCACCGGCGGTGATGAACGGAATAAGCGCCTTGCGCCCTTGCGCCTGCAGGCGCTCGAAAGTAGCTTGAATCTTCGACATGGCGCCCTCCTAGAATTTGATGCCGGATTTTTCGGCGACGGTGTGCATGTCCTTGTCGCCACGACCGGAAAGATTGACCAGCAGGATCTTGTCCTTGGCCAGCGTCGGTGCCAGTTTCATCGCGTGGGCGATGGCGTGGCTCGACTCAAGCGCCGGGATGATGCCTTCGAGCCGGCACAGCGTATGAAACGCCTGCAGCGCCTCCGCATCCGTGATCGTCGCGTACTCGGCGCGTTTGGTATCCTTCAGCCAGGCGTGCTCGGGGCCGACGCCCGGATAGTCGAGGCCCGCGGAGATCGAATGCGTCTCGATGATCTGGCCGTTGGCGTCCTGCAGCAAATACGTGCGGTTGCCGTGCAGCACACCAGGGTGTCCGGCGGTCAGCGAGGCCGCGTGACGACCGGTGTCGACACCGTCGCCCGCCGCCTCGACGCCGATCAGGCGCACCTCGCCGAACGGGATGTAGGGATGGAAGATCCCCATGGCGTTGGAACCACCGCCGACACAGGCGATCACCGCATCCGGCTGGCGGCCGCAGAGTTCGGGCATCTGCTCGATGCACTCCTTGCCGATCACCGCCTGGAAGTCACGCACCATCATCGGGTACGGGTGCGGACCAGCGACGGTGCCGATGATGTAGAAAGTCGAGGAGACGTTGGTCACCCAGTCGCGCATCGCTTCGTTGAGCGCGTCCTTAAGCGTCTTCGAGCCGCTCTCGACCGGCACGACCGTCGCGCCAAGCAGCTTCATCCGATAGACGTTGGCGGCTTGGCGCTTGACGTCCTCGGAGCCCATGTAAACGACGCATTCCATGCCATAGCGCGCAGCAACGGTGGCCGAGGCGACACCGTGCTGGCCAGCGCCGGTTTCCGCGATCACGCGCTTCTTGCCCATTCGGCGGGCGAGCATGGCCTGGCCGATGCAGTTATTCACCTTGTGCGCACCGGTATGGTTGAGATCCTCGCGCTTCAGGTAGATCTGGGCACCGCCCATTTCGTCAGAAAGACGCTTGGCGTGATAAACCGGGCTGGGCCGGCCGACATAGTGCTTGAGTTCGTATTCGAACTCGGCGATGAACTCCGGATCGCACTGGGCCGCGGCGTAGGCGTCCTTCAGTTCGGCGAGCGCGGGAATAAGAGTCTCGGCAACGAAGATGCCGCCGTACGTGCCGAAGTGGCCACGAGCATCAGGCAGGTCATAGGTATTGGCAGTCATGAAAGTTCCTTGAGGCAATTGGACAAAAGCAAATGGTGATCAGGCGATCACAGGCCTCAAGTGTGGTCGGCGAGAAATCGTCTCCAGCAGGTACGGGTACGTCCACCACAGGTCTTGCGCATCGTTTTTCCAGTACCGAAAACTCAGGTCAGTTGGTTGCCACTTCATTCGAGTCGTCCGCCGCCCGTATTGCAGCGACAAAGGCACGAATTTTCCTCAAATCCTTGATGCCCTTTCCCGCCTCGACGCCGGATGAGACGTCGACAGCCGCCGGTCGCACCCGCGCAACGGCCTCACCCACATTCTCCGCATCGAGCCCGCCAGACAGGATCAGGTGCTTGGGCAAAGTCGGCGGAATCAGGTTCCAGTCGAACACTTTCCCACCCCCGCCATAACCCTCCACAAACGCGTCGACCAAGATCGCCTGCGCCGATGGAAAGGAGGCTGCATATTGTAGCAAATCGAGGCCGGGCTTCATCCGGGCTGCCTTGACATAGGGGCGGTCAAATTGCTGACAGTAGGCCTCATCCTCGTCACCGTGGAACTGCAACAGGTGGATCGGTACCGCCGCCAGAACCTCGCGAACAAATTCCGGCGTCGCATTGACGAATAGCCCGACCGTCGTGACGAACGGCGGCACCAGGCGTGCCAGACTTGCGGCGCGCTCCACCTCGACAAAGCGCGGACTGGGCGGATAGAACACAAAACCCAGCGCATCAGCGCCAGCATCGACAGCTGCATGAACATCCTCGGCGCGGGTCAGCCCGCATATCTTGATTCGCGTCCGCAACACAGTCTCTCCTCAAAGGATCATTGTACCGGGGAGGAAGGGATCAGCAGGAATCGGCAGCCCCCAGCGTTCCTCGTAACGAACCCCGACGAGATACAGTCCGGCCGCCGCAAAGGTCGGCGCCGCCCGTGTCCGGTCGGCAGCCTCAAGCAGCTCGCCGATCCAGGACGGCGGCTGTTTGCCCTGTCCAACATAGACCAGACTGCCAACCATGTTGCGCACCATGTGATGGAGAAACGCGCTCGCTTCAAAATCGAAGACCACCATATCGCCGTGACGTCTGACTTCCGCATGACGTAATAGTTTGATTGGCGTGCGAGCCTGACAATCCGCAGCCCGAAATGAGGAGAAATCATGCTCCCCGAGGAGAAGTCGTGCTCCTTCCTGCATTTTCTCTTCGTCAAGCGCGTGGTGATACCACCCTGCGCGCCCATGCCATACGCCGGAGCGCTGCGCTCGATTGATCAAGAGATATCGATAGCAGCGCCCGTACGCGGCGAATCGCGCGTGAAAATCTTTTTCAACAGGAGACGCCCAGCGCACCGACACCGTTGGAGGAAGAAAGGTATTGACTCCCCTGACCCAGGCAGACAAAGGGCGAACTGCCGTTGTCTCGAAGTGAACGACTTGCCCCGTTGCATGAACACCGGCATCCGTGCGCCCTGCACACACAACCGGCACTGGATGCCCGGCAATATGGGCCAATGCAGCTTCCAGTTCGTCCTGAACGGTCCCCTTCCCGGGCTGGGTTTGCCAACCACGAAATGCAGCGCCGTCGTACTCGATCCCCAACGCGAATCTCATGAATACCCACCAATAAGAGCTACGGCAATTGCCGCGCAAAGGCATGTGATTATCAGTCCGTCACGCCAACCAAGAGCTTGCTGCTCGATCTCGACCGTTTCGCAGGTACAGACATCGGGCATCGACAGGAGAATTTTCCAATCACGAGGACGCGGCAGCGTCTCCACGTAGCGGAGGACGAGCATCAATCTGACCACGCCCCGATCCGCGCTGACCCCCACCCACTTAAACGGCCGCAGCAGCGCCCGTGTGGCAGAAAGCATGTCTGCCAAAGGTGTGAATTCGAGGAAAGCGGAAACGGTTATCAACACCAAGAGCATCCGGCCGAGATGACGGCCTCCTTCACGAATTCCTTCGTAGGTCGGGGCGAACACCCCGTCAGCCCAAAGCGCCTTTCCCGGCACCCCCCAGGAAAAAACGACAAACAGTGAAACCAACAGCCAACGTGTCCGCCAGATCAAGCGCCAACCGCGAACCGCCACATGCCTTCCGCATAAAGGCACGATAGAGAACGCCACAGCAAACATCGCACCATCAATAAACTGTACGGCAATCAGTGTCGCAACCCAGATCAGCAGACGAGTGGCGGGATGAATCCTTGAAGAAGTCGGCATCTGCCTCAAACCCGGAATGAACAAAGGCCGCACCCTCTACAGGGCACGGCCTTCCGTTATACGTCTCTAAGAGCTATCCGCCAATCCTGTCCAGCACAGTCTGTGCAGACTCACGCTGAGTAGCGTCGCCCTCCTTCAATACTTCCTGCAGAAGCTCCCGCGCCCCCTCAAGGTCGCCCATCTCCTCATATGCTTTTGCAAGATCAAGCTTGGTCGCGACCTCTTCGTTGCCCCCTATTTCCACTTCAGGCGCAAGATCCGCGCCCGTATCAAGGGAGGGCGCAATCAAGGTTTCTTCCGCATCCAGATCAAGGAAGTCGGGATTAACCATTGTCTGGGACTGCATCCCGGGCACGATAAGCGTTTCGGACTGCTCAAGCGAGAAATCCGGGTTAACGGCCGTAGAGAGGTGAGCGTCTTCTGCCAATTCCGCCTGCTCATGTGAAGAGACATCTTTGTTATCAGCGTCAACCTCAGCAGACGGCATTTCAAGCTCTGACGACTGGAGATCGAGATCAATCTCCGAAAGATCGAACGCGGAATGCTCCGGCTCTGCGCGACCGAGGAATGTCGACTCCGTCAGATTGACATCGAACTCCACATCATCGGCGCTTCCTTCACTCGCTGAGGTTGATTCTTCCGTTGTGTCTTGCGGTTGCACCGGGGGAGCAAAATCAAGGTCAGGCAACCCTTGATTCTCCAACCCTTCATCCTCATTGCCCAAGATATCGACGGGCGGCACGATCTGAGTCCCGATATCGAAGTCCAGGTCAGGCTCAGTCACTGTAGCCGTTTCATGCGCTCCGCCCTCGATCTCCGACGAGGCAATTTCAGGTAGCGCAAACTCGGGCACGGGGGGTTCGGCAGGAAGTTCGGGCGAAGCATTCCCTAAATCGAAATCAAGGGCACCGAAAGTATCCGACGCCTCCTCAACGGGAACCTCACGCTCTATCTGCTTGCTTTCATCCTCGCCAAGATCGAAATCAAGCTCGTTCGCGTCGGCCGATTCGACTGCCGTGGAAACTTCAGGCTCCGGAGCGATCTTTTCAATCGACTCTGCCTCCTTCGCCAATTGGGACAGCTCCCCTGGCATGGTCTGTGTGTCCTTCACACTCTCGGACACGGCGCCGGCCAGCGCTCCCACTGCGGCGATCGCCCCTAACTCGGATGGAACCGGTTCTCCCCGAAACATCGGATTGGCCGGGTCAAGCTGACGTCCCATCGACACCGCTTTATCCCACTCGGGACCTACACCGTTTGTTTCTCCATACAATTCGGTCGCCAATGTCTCAAAGCGAGCCAGATCCTTGCGCCCCGAATAAATCTCTAGCAATTTCAGATAAACCGCCAGCCGCTTCGGATCTTTCTGCTTGGCCTCCAGCAGAATCTCCTCTGCTTGTGCATCGCGACCGTAAGCCATGTAAACATCGGCCTCGGCCACGGGATCGACCTCATCGGTATCGATGCTTCCCGGCCCAGCCTGACTGAAGTCAGTTTGCGCCGGCGTTTGCGACGCAGTATCGACGCTTTGCCCACCCGTGGTCCTGAAAACGGAATTCGCACTCAAACTCGCCGTCGTTGGTGGTGTCAACGTGGAACTGAGATCCATTTCTGAATCTTTTTTCGACGCTCGCTTCTTTCGTGCAAAGAACAACGCAGCCAAAAGCGCCAAAACACCGCCCCCTCCAGCGAGGGTGATCGGGTCGGCAAGCAATGACTCAAAGAAACCCGGCTCTTCCGGTGGTGGCGGCGGAGTCGCCGCTTTAGGTTTCGCAACGGGCTTCTGGGCGGCCACCGGTTTGGGCGGCTCGGCCGGCGCAACTGGCGAAACTGAAGTCTCCTGTTTAGCGCCTTGCGACTCACTCTTTGGCGCTTGGGCATCTGCGGCCCCAGCAACCGGAGACGCCGGCTGCGCCGGCGATACAACCGGCGCACTCCCCGCCGATTGAGCGGTAGTTTGCCCGCCTTTTTCGGGAGAAGAAGACGCCTGCTTCTGCAAGTCGGCAAGGCTTTGATTCTTGAGTTCAAGAAGCTTCTGCAAGTCGGCAACATTCTTTTCCAGAGCCGCAACCCGCTCATTCGCTTCCTGAATCGCCTTGTCCTTGGCAATCAGTTCCTCTTCAGCCGCTTTCCCGGCGGCCCCGGCCATACCGGATTTTGATCCAGCCCTGGAAACCTTGAGTTGATCCTTGGAAGCAGCCAACGCTTCCTTGTCCTCGACCTTGGCGGTAATTTTCCCGCCAACTTCCTGCCGGGCCGAATCGCTTTCCGCTGGTGCGGCGGCAGAAATACCGGCCAGTTTGCTCCGATAGGCATTCCAGTTCGAGGACTGGGCGACAACGACCTTCCTCGCTTCCGCAGGCGCCAATGATTCAACAACCGACTTTTCCGGGACCGACAGGATCTTCCCTGCCTTGAGACGATTCATGTTGTTCCCGTCAAACGCATCGGGATTGTTGCGAAAGAGGGCAACCAGCATCTGATCGAGCGTCACGCCCTGAGGCTTTAGCTCGGAAGCAATCCGATGCAGCGTCTCGCCATTACGAACCTCGTGATTCCCCGCAAGCGCCCGCTGCTCTCCAGATTTCTGTGCAGATCCCGAAGTAGTGCCAATCTGTGCAACAGCGCGTGCGCGCACATCGCTATCGATCCGTGAGGCTTTCGACGACTGTGAAGAGGTGCGCTTTGACGGCGCAGCAACAGAGGGTGCCGAAACGTGAACGGCAGCTGATTTCACCTTGTACTCGGGGGGGTCGAGCAAAAATGAATACTCACGAACCAGACGTCCTGACGACCAGTTCAACTCCATCAACATATCCACGAACGGGTCGTTGATTGGCCGATCTGAACCAAGCTTGATGACGGTCTTTCCGCTTGGCCGCTTTTCAAGTTTGAAATTAATCCCCAACAAAGTCGTGGCGTAATCCAGACCTGCCTGCTTGAACGACTCCTCAGGAGCCAACCCTGCCTTCATGTCGGCCAGTTCTTCCCGCGTCGCCGAAACCTCGATCTCCGCGCGCAACGGCTGGCCGAGTGCAGAAAACACAACCAGTCTGCCAAGACCCGCTGCATTCACGCTTGACGGAATGGAAGCTAGCGCCAAGCATGAGGCTACCGCGAACGCTGAGGCGCTTAAACGGAAGGAACGGATACTCTGATATGTTTTATTTGGCACGGCGCGACCCTGAGCGTCAAAATCGGAAATATTAAAATAACATCATGAAGTTACGCATGCAAGCTAAACTTGCACGTGACATTCGAATGCAAAAATGGCAAAAAAAAACCGGAACATTCGCTCCGGTTTTTTTCGAAAATACCCCTGAAATCAATCAAGCAGGATACGCAGCATCCGACGGAGTGGTTCAGCGGCCCCCCACAGCAATTGGTCACCCACCGTAAACGCGCCGAGATACTCTGGCCCCATGGCCAGTTTGTGCAAGCGGCCTACGGGAACCGTCAGGGTTCCTGTAACGGCAGCAGGGGTCAGTTCGCGTTCGCTGATCTCACGCTCATTCGGAACAACCTTCGCCCACTGGTTGCCGTTGGCGATGATTTCGGACACTTCGTCTATCGGCACATCCTTACGCAGTTTGATGGTCAGGCCCTGCGAATGACAGCGCATCGCACCGATCCGTACACAAAGACCGTCGACCGGGATGCTACCCGGCGAACGGAACGGCGGACGACCGAGGATCTTGTTGCATTCTGCACCGCCCTTCCACTCCTCCTTCGACTGACCGCCCTCGACGGGAACGTCGATCCACGGAATCAGGCTACCCGCCAGCGCAGTGTTGCGGAAGTTCTTGGTGGGGAAGCTCGCAGAGCGCATCGTTTCAGCAACCTTGCGATCGATATCGAGGATTGCCGATGCGGGATCCGCCAATTCAGCCTTGACCGCGTCATGCAACGCGCCCATCTGGCACAACAGTTCACGCATGTTCTGCGCACCGGCACCCGACGCCGCCTGGTAGGTCATGGCTGAAACCCACTCGACGAGATCGTTCTGGAACAGGCCGCCGAGCCCCATCAGCATCAACGAGACGGTGCAGTTGCCGCCGATCCAGTTCTTGCCGCCCTTGACCAGCGCATCCTTGATCACGTTCAGATTGACCGGATCGAGAACGATCACCGCATCCTTGTCCATGCGCAGCGACGAGGCTGCGTCAATCCAGTGACCGTTCCAGCCGGTCGCACGCAGCTTGGGGAAAATTTCCTTCGTGTAGTCGCCCCCTTGGCAGGTCACGACGATATCCATCTGCTTGAGCGCGTCGACCGACATCGCATCGAGCAGAAGGCCGCCTTCCTTGCCACCAAGAGCCGGTGCCTTGCCGCCAACGGACGAAGTGGAGAAATAGACCGGTTCAATGAAGGCGAAGTCGCCCTCTTCGACCATACGCTGCATCAGCACGGAACCGACCATTCCGCGCCAACCTACAAGACCAACCTTTTTCATTGCAGTTACCTCAAACTAAAAAAGAAATCTGTACTGACCTCAAAGTGCGGCCAAGACGGCATCGCCCATTTCACGGGTGCCAACCTTCCGTGTTCCCGGTTCGTAAATATCACCGGTGCGGAAGCCCTGGGCAAGAACAGTCTTAACTGCGGTCTCGATACGCTGGGCTGCCTCTTCCTGGGAGAAGGTGTAACGGAGCATCATCGCGACGGAAAGAATCGTCGCCAACGGATTAGCCATGTCCTTGCCGGCAATATCCGGCGCCGATCCGTGACATGGCTCGTAAAGTCCCTTTCCAGTCTCGTTCAGCGAGGCGGACGGCAGCATGCCGATCGAACCGGTGAGCATCGAGGCCTCGTCCGACAGGATGTCACCGAAAATATTGCCGGTCACCATCACGTCAAATTGCTTCGGCGCACGCACGAGTTGCATGGCGGCATTGTCAACAAGCATATGGCTTAGCTCGACGTCCGGATACTCGGGCGCCAGTTCGTTCATTACGTCACGCCAGAGTTGCGTGGTTTCAAGGACGTTCATCTTGTCCACCGAACAGACCTTTCGGTTGCGCTTGCGCGCTGCTTCGAACGCCATCCGGCCGATGCGGCGAATCTCGTTCTCGCTGTAAATCATCGTATTGAAACCGACACGCTGTTGCACGCCGTCGACTTCACGCGTTTCGATGCCGCGCGGCTGGCCAAAATAGATGTCGCCCGTGAGTTCGCGCAGGATCAGGATATCCAGACCGGAGACGACTTCCGGCTTCAGGGTCGAGGCATTCGCCAGTTCCGGGTAGAGCACGGCCGGACGCAGGTTGGCGAACAGGCCGAGAAGCTTGCGAATCCCTAGCAAGCCGCGCTCCGGACGCTGTTCACGGCCGAGCACATCCCATTTGGGGCCACCGACAGCGCCGAGCAGAACGGCATCAGCCGCCAGCGCCAGCTTCTGGGTCGCTTCGGGGAACGGGTTTCCTGTTGCATCGACCGCGCATCCGCCCAGCAGGGCTTCTTCCATCTCAAACTTCAGGCCAAGTGCTTTCAGAACGCGAACCGCCTGTGCGGTAATTTCGGGACCGATCCCGTCTCCTGGCAAAACGCAAATCTTCACGTTACATTCCTTCAAACATTAAAAAATCCTTCACTCCCGCCACACGCACCGAAAAGCGCTATCTCGTCGCAGCCCTTTCGATGGCCTGGCCACCTCGCTCAATATCCTTCCCGATCCCTTGCATGGTATTGCATGCCGTCGAGAAAAACGCGGACGTGGCAATCAGCACGGCAACAACAATTTTCTTCATCGTTCATCTCCTCAAACGTAACGACGCAGCAGCCTGTCTGGCGGCACCGAACGGAGCCATCGGGCCGGTGATTATCGCATGGGACAAGGCGACTGTCAGCCGGCACAAGGTCATGAAATAAAACGGGAAGTCATCTGTTTACGCGCGCCGCTCGGTAAAGAGGCGCCACCCGCTCAACGTAAATGCGCAAATCCGACATTCGTGACTCGTGTGACGGGTGGGTCGACAACCACTGCGGCGTGCTGCTGCCGGATACCCGTGCCATCTTCTCCCAAAGGGAAATCGCCGCATACGGATCAAAACCGGCCCGCGCCGAGAGTTCCACACCGATCCGGTCGGCTTCCTGTTCCATCCCACGCGAATTCGGACGCATGAAAGCCAATTCACCAGCCGCCCCGACCAGTCCTTTCCCGACACTCGCATCGACTCCGTAATAGGCGCCGATCAGTCCACCAAGTGTCGCAGCGATATCGACACCTGCGGCTTGCCCGACTTTTTCTCGGCCGTGTTCGCGCAACGCATGGGCAATTTCATGGCCCATCACCGCCGCAAGCTCGTCGTCGGTTAGTTTCAGCTTTTCCATCAACCCTGTGTAGACCGCCATTTTCCCGCCCGGCATGCACCACGCATTCAAATCGCTGGAACTGATCACATTGGTTTCCCAGCGCCAGCCGGTAGCGTCAGGCCGGAAAACCCGGGTTACGGCGATCAGGCGAGCAGCGATATCTCTCACCCTGCGCACCTGATCCGGATTGCGATTGAGCAAGTTTTTAGCCCGCGCCTCCTGAACAGTCTGGGAATACGCCTTTTCCGCCGAGCGATTGACCTCGGCCGAGGAAACCAGCATGGTCTGCTCGCGATCGACGCCTACCGCACCACCCGACGTCGTATTCGTCGTAGCACATGCACCTAACAGGAGGACCGTCAACAGAAGAACTTCGTTACGTAAGCGTTTTTTTACGCACATGCCCACAAAACACCTCCCGGTCTCACTAAACATTCACCTCGCGCTGCACCGCAGGCGGATCGAACCCCCAACGGTACATGACCAATAGACCCAAAACGGCGAACAACGATCCCGAAGCGAACGCCATCTTGCCGCCAAAGCTCTCCCACGCCCAACCGCCGACCAATCCACCGATGGCGCCACCGGCGCCAAAACTCAGGCTGGAATAAAGTGCCTGACCGCGAGCCCGGGCATTCCCGGGAAACCAACGGCTGATCGCCGAGATGGCTGCCGAATGAAACGCCGCGTAAGTCAGGCCGTGCAGCAACTGCGCCAGAGCAAGAACAAGCACGGAGTCGACCGCAAATCCGATCGTCACGAAACGAATTGCCGCTGCGCCAAGCGACATGAGCATGATGACTCGCAAGCTGAAACGATGCATGACACGCCCCATATGGTAAAAGAGTCCGATTTCGACCAGTACACCGAGGGTCCATAGGGCACCGACCATCGACCTGCTGTACCCGTGTTCGGAAAGAAAGATCGCATAGAAAACATACAAGGCACCGTGCGCGGCCGACATGAAAACGCAGGCAACCAGTAGTGCGGCTACTGGGGACTGGCGGACTATGCGACCGATCGACCGATGTTCCCGATGCGGATGAGGCTGCTCCGAATCTGGAATCGACATACTGCACCCCATCAAACATGCCAGGCACAGGGCACAAAGCCAAAGCTGGCTGCCTGGCGAAGTGCGATCAAGCAAAGCACCTGCACCGAGGACAGTCACGATAAAGCCGACCGACCCCCACAAACGAATCCGGCTGTAGCGCCCTGGATCGTTGCGCAGATGGTCGAACGTCGCGGTCTCGACCAGCGGTAGCGCAGCGACCCAGAAAAACGAAAAAAGCCCGATGCAGAGCAGCAGCGTTCCGAAGCCGTGAAAGAAAAATAGCGTGCAGAACAGCAGCAACGTCGCCGCACCGCTGGTGCGGATCACCACCATACGAAGGTCGAATCGGTCTACCAGGGCGCTCCAGAAATACGGCCCGACGAAACGCATCACCTGCATCTGCGTCATCAGAACGCTAATTTCCCACGCCGAGAAGGAAAGCGACTGGAGGTAGAGTCCAAAATACGGCGAAAAAACGCCAACGAAAGCGAAATAGAAAAAGTAATAGCCGGAAAGACGCCAATAGGGAACGCTGAGCATCCGGTCATTGTACCGGACGCTCCTGAATCGAAACGGCTTTGCTTACTTGGCGGATTGCTGCCCGGCGCGATAGGCGAGCATCAGGTGGTACAGGTCATCCTTCAGTTTGACCCGATGTTTCTTCATATCCTCGATTGTGAAGTCGGCAACAGGCATATCGTGCTCTTCCAGATCTTCCACATTTCCCGTCAAACGTTTGTACGAGGCGTACAGTCGAGCGAACATCGGGTTGTTATTGCGCAATGCGCTGATCGCGTCCTGCATTTCGGGAAATTCATGATGAAGATCGTGGTGTTCAATGTGCATTTTGACTCTCCTTCGCTTCGTAGTAATCCCCGTATTTTTTATTGCACGGACACTCTTCCGTGCTATGGAATTCTGCTCCCAATTTTCGGCGTTTGGCAATCCACGTCGCCGCACTGCGCGCGGTGCCGCAGCGCATGATCCATCAGCACCAGCGCAAGCATCGCTTCGGCAATGGGCGTCGCTCGAATGCCAACGCACGGATCGTGGCGGCCGTGCGTTTCGACGCTGATAGGCTCGCCGGCAATGTTTACCGAACGGCGCGGCAGGCGGATGCTCGATGTCGGCTTGATCGCCATGCTCACGACGATGTCCTGCCCCGTTGAAATTCCGCCGAGTACGCCACCGGCATTGTTCGAAAGAAAGCCCTCCGGCGTCATTTCGTCGCCGTGCTCGCTGCCTTTCTGCGTCACGCAGTCAAAGCCAGCGCCGATCTCGACGCCCTTGACTGCGTTGATTCCCATCATGGCATGGGCGATCTCGGCGTCCAGCCGGTCATAGACCGGCTCGCCCAAGCCGACCGGCACGCCGCGCGCCACGACGTTGATTCGCGCACCGATGGAATCACCAGACTTGCGCAAGGCGTCCATGTACTTTTCAAGCTGCGGAACGATCTCCGCGTTCGGCGCAAAGAACGCGTTCCTGTCGATCTCGTCAGCATTGATGAAGGGAATCTCGACCGGCCCGAGCTGGCTCATCCAGCCCTGGATCGTCACACCATAACGTTCCTGCAACCACTTCCGGGCAATTGCTCCGGCGGCCACGCGCACTGCGGTTTCGCGCGCCGACGAGCGACCGCCGCCGCGATAGTCACGAAAGCCGTATTTTTGCGTGTAAGCGTAATCGGCGTGTCCCGGACGGAAGGTCTCGGCGATGTTTCCATAATCCTTGCTGCGCTGGTCCTGGTTGCGGATCAGCAGTCCGATCGGCGTACCGGTCGTCTTGCCCTCGAACACGCCGGACAGGATTTCCACCGTATCCGGCTCGCGGCGCTGCGTCACGTGGCGCGAGGTGCCCGGCTTGCGCCGGTCGAGTTCGGCCTGGATATCGGCTTCGCACAACGACAGCCCGGGCGGGCAGCCATCGACGACGCAACCGATGGCCGGACCATGCGATTCGCCAAAGGACGTTACGGTAAAAAGGGTGCCGAAAGTATTGCCAGACATGATGTTTCCGGTAGCGTTAGAATTTCGGGGAAGTCTAGCACGCCGGCTCATTTCCACGGTTCCAGCCATGCACAACAAACCGAAGCCACCGGCCAAGTCTCGGCCCGATACACCGCCATCCACGCCGCCATCGGCTCAGAATCCGGCGAACCAGCGGGACGCACGCTGGCAGCGCACGGTCCGCTACGGCTGGGACAAGGGCGGTTCACGCGGCGGCCGCAAGTAGGCGGTCCATCAAACAGACCGCTCGATACTTACAGGTGCTACCATCCATAAAATAACTAACCAGTCAGTTATTTATGTCTTCTCAAATTCCCTCACCACGGTGGCGACGACGCGCGGAGGAACGGCCGAAGGAAGTGCTCGATGCGGCACTCGAGGTCTTCGTCGAACGCGGCTATGCCGCCACGAACATGGACGCGATTGCCCGTCGGGCTGGTGTCAGCAAGGGAACGCTTTATCTGTACTACCCGGGCAAGGCCGACTTGCTCAAAGCTGTCGTCCGGCAGTCACTACTCGGCAACCTGGCCGAAGCACAATCGTTGGCGAGCGAACAAAGCAGAAGCTGCCGCGAGTTGCTGGCATTCTTCCTGGAGGAATTTACGCGGCGCATTTCTCGCACCCGGATTTCGGGTATCCCCAAGCTGATTTTGGCTGAATCCGGGAATTTTCCCGAGATCGCGCAGTTCTACTATGAAGAGGTGGTGCTACGTGCAAAAGCACTTATCGTCGGCATCGTCCGCCAAGGCATCAACAGCGGCGAATTCCGCCCGGTTGATCCGGAATACACTTGGCGCATGATCGTCGCCCCGCTGGTGCTCGGCGTGCTGTGGAAGCACACCTTCAATGCGTTCGAACCTGATGGACTGGACTTCGAACGTTACCTGGCCTGTCAGATGGATCTTCTGGCGCACGGACTCGTCGCCCATACCCCCAAGCCCATTCATGAGAGAAACCCGTCATGAAGATCAAGATAATTCTGCCGCTCGTAATTATCGCCGCGGTGGCCGCCGGCGGCTTTGCCTGGTTGCGTAACGAAAAGGAAGCGACCAACGAACTTACTCTGCACGGCAACGTGGACATCCGCCAGGTCGAAGTCGCCTTCAACGCCAGCGGGCGGATTTCCGCTATCAAGGCTCGCGAGGGCGACACGGTCCATGCTGGCCAGTTGCTCGCCCGACTGGACACCGAACGCCTGAGTCTCGCGTTGCAACAGGCCGAGGCGCAGATCGCTGCACAACAACAGGCGGTACGCCGGCTCGAAGCCGGCTCGCGCCCCGAGGAAATTCGCCAGGCACGCGCGCAACGCGATGTGGCACGGGTAGCGATGGACGATGCCGATAACTTCTACCGCCGCCAGCAAAGCCTCGTCGCCCGCAATTTCATCTCGCAGCAGCAGGCCGATACGGCCGGTTTCGCCCTCGACAAGGCGCGCGCGCAATGGCGGGCCGCGAATGAATCAGCCCGCCTCGCCGAACTCGGCCCGCGCCAGGAGGACATCGCCGCGGCCCGCGCCACGTTGCTCGGCAACGAGGCAGCAGCAGCGCAACTCCGCAAGGACATCGCCGAAGGCGAACTGCATGCACCGTCCGACGGAATTATCGACAAGCGTGTGTTGGAGGTCGGCGACATGGCATCGCCGCAGAAAACCGTATTCACCCTCGCCCTGACCGACCCGCTTTGGGTACGCGTCTGGCTACCGGAGACATACCTGGGGAAAGTCCCGGTCGGTACACGCGCCACAGTAAGAACCGACAGCCATCCGGACAAAACCTACGATGCCTGGATCGGGCATGTCGCGCCAAGCGCCGAGTTCACGCCGAAATCAGTGGAAACGCTGGATGTCCGATCGAGCCTGGTCTACCAGACCCGCGTCTATGTCTGCGACGGCCAAGGCGAGCTACGCCAGGGCATGCCAGCCACGGTGACGATTCCACTCGACACTACGCCGCAAAACACGCCCCACTGCGCCGGTCGGTAGACCATGCCAAACGACGCCGGACCGATCCTCGTCGCCAACTATCTGTCCAAGACATTTGTCTCCGGCCAGCAGGTTATCCGGGCGCTCGATGAAGTAAGCTTCGACGTCAGCCCGGGAAGCATCACAGGTCTTATCGGCCCCGACGGCGCTGGCAAGACAACGCTGATGCGCCTCGCCGCCGGACTGCTCTTGCCGGATGCCGGCACGATCCACGTCTTCGGCCTCGACGCCACGCACGACGCACTGACCGTACAGGCATCGCTCGGCTACATGCCGCAACGCTTCGGCCTTTACGAAGACCTGACAGCGCAGGAAAACCTCGACCTCTACGCCGACCTGCAGGGTGTTCCCAAGCAGGAACGCCCAAAGCGCTACGCCGAGCTGATGCACATGACCGGCCTGCAACCGTTCGTGAACCGGCTGTCCGGACGCATGTCCGGCGGCATGAAGCAGAAGCTCGGGCTGGCCTGCACGCTGGTACGTCCACCGCGCCTGCTGCTGCTCGACGAACCGACGGTCGGCGTTGACCCGGTCTCGCGCCGCGAACTGTGGGAAATCCTCGACCATCTCGTCACCGGGGCGGGAATGAGCGTCCTGCTGTCCACCGCCTATCTCGACGAAGCCGAACGCTGCCAGGACGTCGTCCTGCTCCACGAAGGCCGCCTGCTCGACCGCGGCGCACCGGAGAAGATGAGCGCCCGCCTGACGGGGCGCACCTGGTCCGTCGCTGCCCCGGAAAGTGGCCGCCGGCGGCTGCAAATGAGCCTGGCTCACGCCCCGGGCGTGGTCGACGCCATCGTGCATGGCGACTCCGTGCGGGTAGTCACGACGGCAGAAGGATTTCCGTCCACCCTCGCCTCATGGCCTGAAATGGCCGACTGCACGGCATCGCCGGTGCCCCCGCGCTTCGAGGATGTCTTCGTCGACATGCTCAGCCGCCACGACGCCCCTACCGCTTCTACTGCCCATGCGCCGTCCATCCCGCACGACACCACGGCAGATGACGGAACGCCGGTCATCCAGGTCGCCGAGCTTGTTCGCCGCTTCGGCGATTTCCGCGCCGTCGACGGGATCAGCTTCGACGTTCGCCGCGGCGAAATTTTCGGCCTGCTCGGAGCCAACGGCGCCGGCAAGTCGACGACCTTCCGCATGCTCTGCGGCCTGTTGCCGCCCAGCAGCGGCCACCTCGAAGTCGCCGGCCACGACCTGCGCCACTCGGCCGCCACCGCCCGCGAGCACATTGGCTACATGTCGCAGAAATTCTCGCAATACACAAACCTGAGCGTGAAGCAGAATCTGCATTTCTTCGCCAGCGCCTACGGCCTCGCCGGTGCCGAGCGCAAGCACCAGATCGCTTGGGCGGAGGACGAATTCGACCTCGGACGCTACCGTGACCACCTGGCCGGCGACCTGCCTCTCGGCTACAAGCAGCGGCTGGCGATGGCCTGCGCGCTGATGCACGACCCCGACATCCTCTTCCTCGACGAGCCGACCTCCGGCGTCGATCCGCTGGCACGGCGTGAATTCTGGCAGCGTATCAACACCCTCGCCCTCTCCGGCGTCACCGTACTGGTCACCACGCATTTCATGGAGGAAGCGGAATACTGCGACCGGCTGGTGATCATGGCCGCCGGACGCATCCTGAGCCTCGGCGATCCGGCGACGATCAAGGGCGATGCCAGCTCGCCGGACCAGCCGCACCCGAGCATGGAAGACGCATTCATCAAGCTGGTGGAGAACGCGGCATGAGCGCCAACCGTGCCAGCGCGATGCGCCTGAAAGCGCTGGTGCACAAGGAGTTTCTGCAGATCGTGCGAGACCCGAGCAGTATCGCGATCGCCTTCCTGATGCCGCTGTTCCTGCTGTTGCTCTTCGGCTACGGCGTCTCGCTCGACGCCGACCACGTGCCGGTCGCCTTCGTCGCCGAACAGCCCACGGCCGACACCCGCGACTTCCAGTCGAGCCTTCATGGCAGCCACTACTTCGCTGTCACACCTCTGTACACGATGCCCGAAGCGGAGGAGGCTTTGCGCGAGGGCGCGGTCAACGCCATCGTTCGCTTGCGTGCCAACTTCTCGGAACAACTCCGCCGGCCCGACGGGGCACCGATCCAGGTCATCGTCAACGGCGTGGATGCCAATACCGCGCGCCTGACGCTCGGCTACCTCGAAGGCGCGTGGGGCAACTGGCTTGCCCGGCGCGCCGAAGCCAACGGACGAACGATGAACGTACCGATCCAGACGGAGCAGCGCATCTGGTTCAACAGCGAGATGAAAAGCCGCAACTTCCTGGTACCCGGACTCGTGGCCATCATCATGACGCTGATCGGCGCACTGCTTACCGCGCTGGTCATGGCCCGTGAATGGGAGCGCGGCACGCTTGAAGCACTGCTGGTCACCCCTGTGAGCATGAGCGAAATTCTGCTTGGCAAGATCATCGCCTACTTCGTCCTCGGCACCGGCGGCATGCTGCTCACCGTAGCACTTGCCGTGTGGCTATTCGGCGTGCCGCTGCGCGGCTCGTTCTGGCTGTTGTGGGGCTGCGCCTCATTGTTCCTGCTCGCCGCGCTGGGGATGGGACTGACAATTTCGACACTGACGCGCAACCAGTTCGTCGCCGGCCAGATTGCCATTGTCGGTACATTCCTCCCGGCCTTTTTGCTTTCCGGCTTCATCTTCGACATCGACAGCATGCCGCTTGCGATTCAGGCCTTCACACACCTGGTCGTCGCCCGCTATTTCGTCTCGATCGTGCAAACCCTGTTCCTTGCGGGCGACGTCTGGGCCATCGTCCTGCCCAACGCACTGGCGCTCGCGCTGATGGCGCTGTTCTTCCTCGGCGTCACCTGGCACAAATCGCGGAAGCGGCTGGAGTGAAAGACATGCGACAAATGCTGACCCGCATCCTGGCCCTGCTGCTCAAAGAGTTCCTTGCACTGTTCAAGGACCCGAAGAGCCGATCGGTACTGATCGGCCCGCCGCTGATCCAACTGATCGTCTTCGGTTACGCGGCGTCGTTCGAACTTAAGGACATTCCCTACGCTGTCTATAACGAGGATCGCGGCGCAATCTCGCGCCAGCTGGAGGCGGCATTCGCCGGCGCGCCGTCGTTCCATCGCGTTGCCACGATCAGCGCCCAGAACGAAATGGCGCCACTGATCGACAGCCGCGAGGCGCTACTGGTCATCCACATCGGGCAACGCTTCAGTGACCGCTTGCTGTCAGGCGACGGCGCGGAGGTCAACTCGCCGCTACAGGTCATCATCGACGGTCGCAACTCGAACACGGCGATGCTGGCGATGAACTACGTGCGCAGCATTGTTGACGACTTCAACCGCGACTGGATGAAAGAACGCGGACGGTCATCCCTGCCGGCGCGGCTCGAATCACGTGCCTGGTTCAACCCCAACCTGGAAAGCCGCTGGTTCTTCGTACCCGGCATCATCGGCATGCTGGCGCTGATCGCCACGATCCTGGTCACCGCGATGACGGTCGCGCGTGAGCGCGAGCAAGGCACCTTTGACCAGTTGCTGGTCACCCCGCTGCGTCCTGGTGAAGTCCTGCTAGGGAAGGCTTTACCCGGTTTCCTGATCGGACTCGCGCAGGGTACCGTCATCCTGCTGATCACCGTGCTGTGGTTCGGCGTGCCACTGCGCGGCAGTCTGCCCGCGCTGTATTGCGGCCTCACGCTGTTTCTGCTTTCCGGCGTCGGCGCCGGCCTGCTCATTTCGTCGCTGGCCGTCACCCAGCAACAAGCTCTGCTCGGCGCCTTCCTGTTCATGGTGCCGGCGATCATCCTCTCCGGCTTCGCCACGCCGATCGCCAATATGCCACCGTTCGTCCAGTCCATCACCTTGCTCGACCCGCTGCGCTACTTCATGGTCATTTTGCGCAAGGTCTTCCTCGAAGGGGCGGGATTTGACGTACTGATCCACCAATTGTGGCCGATGGCGGTGATCGGCGGTACCACTCTGGCGCTTTCCGGCTGGCTGTTCCGCCACCGGATGAATTGAAAGAGGTGCCTTATTATTGGGGGAACAAAGCGCCTGATCGAGATGAAATGTTTTGCTGCTTGACCTGCATTTCAGCGGGTGAGATTAATTCAGGACAGTCGAGCGTCCTGCATTAACACACTGTTGCAAAACTACGCTTGATCTCGCACAAACGTCGTCGCATCCTTGCGGGTCTGATTTCAGATCCTCGTTTAGATCCTCGTTTCAAATATCCCCAAAAGAAGGAAAAAAAGGAATGCAATTCCGCCGCATGCGTTGCCTTTCGCGGACGATGCCAAGCCTGTGCCTACCCCTGCTGCTCGCTGGATGCGCCGCCGTCGGCCCGGACTATGTGCCACCAAAGCTGTCGGACATGAGGATTCCCGGCCAGTGGACGTCCGCTGGTGAAAAGGCTGGCGGCGACCGGGGCGCAAACACCGCCCCATCGTCCGCTTCGCCATGGTGGACCGAACTCGACGACCCATTGCTCGACCAAATGGTAAATGAAGGATTTCGCACCAGTCCGACGCTGGAAGCGGCAGTGGCGCGACTCAGGCAGTCGCGTGCCGCCTTCGCCGGAACGCGAGCCGCGTGGGGGCCATCGGTTGACGGCGAGGCAACCAGCGAACGCGCAGCGAGCGATTCGGGCGCTGCGCCTTACTCAGACTCGTGGTTATCAACCAACGCCTCGTGGGAAATCGACATTTTCGGCGCGGTTCGCCGCGGCAACGAAGGCGCCAAGGCGCGCGCCGCTGCGCAGCAGGCGACGCTGGCCGACGTGCGCGTAAGCCTTGCTGCGGATATTACCGACGCTTACCTGAGCTACCGAGCATGCCAGTCGGACGTCGCGCTTAGCGAGCAGGACGTGCGCTCGCGCGAAGCAACGGAAAAACTCACCGCCGCCAGTGTCACCGAAGGTTTCACCGCGCCTTATCAGGCGATTCGCAGCAAGGCGTCGGTGGCTGAGGCGCGGACGCAGCTCGCGTCACGGCGTGCTTATTGTTCCCGCCAAGAAAACCTGCTCACTCGCCTTACCGGCATACCACGCCCGACCTTGATGGAAAAGCTGGCCGACAAGCCGACCGGGCTGGATCGGTTGCCCGTGCCGAAGCACTTCGGCATCGCCATCCCGGAGCAATCGCTTAATCGGCGACCTGACATCCGTGCCGCCGAACGCAAGGTCGCCGCCGCCTCCGCCGACATTGGGTTAGCCGAAGCCGATCGCTATCCACGTATATCGCTGAACGGCTCACTCGGCTATTCCGTCGAGGGATCGGGCAGCGGTGCGCTCTCTTTTGGCTCCTGGTCGTTTGGCCCGTCGCTCAGTCTGCCGATATTCGACGGCGGGCGACGCAAGGCAGCCGTCGATGCAGCCAAAGCGCGCTACGATGAAGCACTCGCCGAGTTCAAAACAGAAGCGCGGAACGCTGTCCAGGAAGTCGAAGATGCTCTGACGCGCTACGCTGCCGCACACGAACGCGCAGAAAACGCACGCATTTCAGCCAACCAGTACCAGCAATTCTTCAAGACGGTCGAAATTCGCTATCGAGAGGGAGCCAGCAATCTCCTGGAACTTGAAGATGCCCGGCGTTCCATGCTCGATGCACAACAGACGCTGCTTGGCGTTATGCAGGAACGCCTCCAAGCCTGGGTTGCGCTCAACCGGGCAACCGGCGGTGCCGCGCAGTTCGCGCCGGATGTCTCCAAGGCCGATCATTCAAAACAAGCACAGGCGATCCCGGTCAAAGCCCCGTCGCCCGTAACGCCAGTCAACTAGGCAAGCCAAGAAGGTCATACATGCTGCACGATTTCAGAACATATCACCATCGCCATAAACGCTCCGCCCTCGTCTCTCTTTTCACCCTGTCCGCGGTCGCCGCGCTCGGGCTGGCGAATTTCTCGTACGCACAGAACTTGGCGCCCGAAGCCGCGCCAGTCGTGACAACGCCGGTAACCGAGTCCGCATCCGAACCGATCACAACACCAGCCCCCGCAACGCCGGTGACCTTGATCAGGCCGAAAACCGCGCTCTGGCCCGACCAGATCGAGGCCAGTGGCAACGTCATGCCGTGGCAGGAAACGATGATCGGCAGTGAAGTCGGAGGGCTGCGCCTGGAAAGCGTGCTAATCAGTGTTGGCGATACGGTATCGAAGGGACAAGTGCTTGCCAGACTCGACACAGCAGCGGTCGAGGTGGACCTCGATGCAGCCAATGCACAGCTGATGGAGGCGGAAGGCACGCTTGCCCAAGCCGCCGCGACGCTCGACCGCGCAAACCGGCTGGCCCCATCGGGCGGCCTTAGCCAGCAGGAGCTGACGCGCTACGAGACACAGAAAAATACCGCCGAAGCCCGTGTCAACGCGGCGCGTGCGCAGGTTAAACGGCAGCAACTGCGACTGAAGTTCGCGACGATCGTCGCCCCCGACGACGGCGTGATATCCGCGAGTTCGGCGTCGGAAGGCGCAATCGTCCAGTCAGGCAGCGAACTGTTCCGGCTGATCCGCCAGGGCCGGCTGGAATGGCGCGCCGAGGTCAAGGGCGAAACGCTGCTCCGGCTCGCCATCGGACAGCAAGTGATCGTCAACAGTCCGCTTGGCTCGGAAGTCAAAGGGCGAGTACGCCGCCTATCACCGACCATTAACGTAACGACTGGCAACGGTCTGGTGTACGTCGACCTGCCGCCCGAGACCAACCTGAAGGCCGGTCTCACCGTTTCTGGCAGCATCAGCATAAACAAGCGCAAGGCGCTGTTCCTGCCATCCAGTGCTGTCGTGCATAGCGATAGCGAGGCACGGGTATTCAAGATTGGGCCGGAGAACAAGCTCGTTGCGGTCAGCGTGTTGACCGGGCGAACCCGGGGCGATGCGATAGAGATCGTCAGCGGACTCGACACGCGCAGCCAGGTGATAGGCGGCGACGCGAGCCGTTTGCAAGTCGGCCAACTTGTCGATGCTTCGGCGCACGATCAGGAGTCTGAAGCACCAGGCGGCGGGACGGAAAGCAACTGATCCAAGGCACATCGGATCGTCCGATCGAAATCGCCTGCATTGGCTTGTTGCCAGATTTTTGCAAGATGATTCGTCTCGCTCTTGGGAACGCGACATTTTGTGAGCTGAAAGTCGGTCGCCCAGGGACCGGCATACCCACCTGATGGCGAACGTCCCAAGCGATACTTATCAGGGCGCTCTCGTCGGGGCCGTGGAGACTGCGCCATTCATTGACAGTTGAGTGGGCTGTACGCTGCGGCTTCGTGAATCGGAGGGTGCGGTCGACGATTTCGTTTGCTCTTGCCCTGACGTAACACCGGCGCTGACGAGGTCCCCACGGCTCCAGCGATTTTTGTAAAGTCCGGCATAAGCCCCGACGACAAGGAGTCCAAAGATAACCGTTAGGCAAACCAGACAACGCCTCGCGCGTTTGGCGGGCGAAAGAACTTGGTAATCAGTGTTCATCGGATTCTATCTTCAAAGATTGGCGTTGAAGATAGGATAGTTAGATTACGACCAGATGAATGTGACGTATTTCACTCTTTCGTCATACATCTGCGACACCAACCGAATTGTTAAAAAAACAAGTGGGTTGAACCAGAGCACGACGAGTTGCCCCGCGGCTGCCTCTGCCCCGTTTGCTCGGTTTCTCAGCCCTGAAAACAGGCGTTCCGAGAGGTCACCACCTCAACTGTCACTGTTCATTTACCCAGTTTGTCCTCTGATGCGCGGATAATGGCGCCTCTGTTCAATAACTACCAAGTATCGTCCCCGTGACCGGCCCTGTCTCTCCCTCCCCTACCGATAATCCGAAAGTCATCTGGCTGGTGGCCGGTGCCTTCTTCATGGAGTTTCTCGACGCAACGGTCATCACCACCGCTTTGCCCGAAATGGCAAAGAGTTTTCAGATTCAAACGATCGAGATGTCGACAGGGATGAGTGCCTATATGCTCGCACTGGCGGTGTTCATACCACTGAGCGGATGGTTGTCCGATCGTTTTGGTCCGCGACGCATCTTTGGTGGTGCAATCTTTCTTTTTACTCTGGCTTCGATAATGTGCAGCCTGAGCACTAGCCTCTGGCAATTTACCGCAGCACGGGTCTTGCAAGGCCTGGGAGGTGCCATGATGGTGCCGGTAGGACGGGTTGTCGTCCTGCGGGGAACACCTAAAGAGGGATTGATTCGAGCGATCGCCTTGCTCACTTGGCCGGGCCTGACCGCTCCGGTACTCGGTCCGGCTCTGGGTGGGATAATCACCGAACATTGGGGATGGCAATGGATCTTCTGGATCAACGTTCCCTTGGGGGTTACTGGTTTGTTTCTCACCCTGCGCTGGATCAACACAAATGAAGCCGGTCGACGCCCCTTCGACTTTCCGGGCTTTCTCCTGACTGGATTTGGATGCAGTGCAGTAATGCTCGCCTGCGATCTGCTCAGCCACTCGCCATTCAGTCCAAGCACCGTTGCGTTCTTCGGTATAGCGGGGGGCATCGCGACTGTTCTGTCGGTCCGTCACTTGAGAAGGACGCCGCATCCATTGGTTGATCTCGGAGCCTTCCAGATTCTCACGTTCTCGGTCGCCATTTGGGGAGGCTCCGTCTTCAGGATGACGATCAATAGCGCCCCATTCCTGCTGCCCTTGCTGTTTCAGCTGATCTTCGGGTTTTCGCCCTCGACTTCGGGAATCCTGTTGCTCGCCTTATTTGCGGGAAATCTCTGCATGAAACCGGGAACGACCTGGGTCATGCAACGCTGGGGGTTCCGGCGAGTCCTGATCGCGAATGGCTGGCTGGTCGTCATCGGCTTCATCGCTTGCGCTTTTCTCGGCCCGGGAATGCCGAAACTCTTCATCGCGATCATTCTTTTCTTCACCGGCCTGTGCCGGTCGATGCAATTCACCTGTCTGAACACATTGAGTTTCTGTGACGTCCCCAAAGACAGGATGAACGGAGCGTCGACACTCAGCAGCATCTTCTTTCAGATGAGCATTGCGCTTGGAATTGCCTTGGGAGCTGCCGCGCTTCAGGCAAGTACACTGTTCAGCCGTGGCAGCGCAGCCCTGGAACTGTGGAATTTTCGGGCCACCTTTCTGTTCATAGCGGCGATCTCGGCACTGGGAATCCTTGATTTCCTGAGGCTTCCCGGCGATGCAGGTGCACAGGTAACCGGCGCCAGGACGGGCAGATAAATATCAATTCACTCCTTGGCACCAACACACTGTCATGACGTACAACGGACTTCCGCCCCCTCGCCGCTATTTCGCCATGGCTGCCGTGATCATTGGCATAACGATGGCCGTGCTCGATGGCACGATCGTCAATCTGGCACTACCGGGGATTACTCATAATTTTCATTCGAGCGCAGCGCAATCCATCTGGATCGTGAATGCCTACCAGATCGCCACGCTCTCACTTTTGTTACCGCTCGCGACACTGGGTGATTTCATTGGCTATCGTCGTGTCTATCTGAGCGGCGTCATAATCTTCACGCTAGCCTCTCTCGGCTGCGCCTTTTCGCCTTCCCTGTCTTGGCTGATCGCGACGCGGGTTTTGCAGGGGGTAGGTGCGGCCGGAATCATGTCCGTGAATGCGGCGCTGGTTCGCCTGATCTACCCGAAAGAGCAGTTGGGGAAAGGAATTGCGATCAATTCGATGGTGGTCGCCGCATCGTCGGTAGCGGGACCATCCATCGCTGCTGCCATTTTGTCTCACGCGTCGTGGCCATGGTTGTTTGCTGTCAATGTGCCGCTTGGTATCCTGATCCTCTTGGTCGCCCCCCGTGCTTTGCCTGAACCGCCTGCCACCCGTCCAGCAATGAGCCAGTTTTCCGTGCTTGATGTGTTGTTGAACGCTTCCCTGTTCAGTATGGTGTTCTTGGGTGTTGATACATTGAGCGTTCGGCAAAATGGAAGTGACTCGGTGTTTCCAGCGTCGACTGGAGCAGTCTTCCTCTTGATCGGATTGCTCGTGGGGGTAACGTATCTCAGAAGGCAACTGGCCCGGCCACTGCCTATTCTCCCTGTTGACCTTCTCCGAATTCCCGTGTTCGCACTGTCAATGTGCACCTCAATTGCTGCATTCTCCGCACAGATGCTTTCATACGTCGTAATGCCGTTTCTGTTCCTTGATGCATATGGGTACACGCCCTATCAGGCGGGTCTTCTTATCACAGCCTGGCCACTAACGATCGTGGTGATTGCCCCCTTTGTCGGCATGATGATCGGTCGAATTCCGGATGGATTGCTGGGCAGCATCGGGCTCGCCATCCTGTCGTCTGGTCTCGTCTTGTTGGCAATGTTGCCGGCCCACCCGGGGAATTTCGATGTCATCTGGCGACTGATTGTTTGTGGCATTGGGTTTGGCCTGTTTCAGTCGCCAAACAATCACACGATCGTCACCTCTGCCCCGGGGCATCGCTCGGGTGGAGCCAGCGGCATGTTGGGCACAGCACGGCTGACAGGGCAAACGCTTGGCGCCATCATTGTGGCGATAGTCTTTTCAATGACTAATCCGCACAATGGTCAAGGTCCTGCCGTCGCGTTGTACCTAGCCGCCGGATTTGCCGCAGTGGCGAGCGTGTTTAGTGGATTGCGCCTATCGTCGGCCAAACGTTAGCCGACGCTGTACTATTTCGAGGCTCCAAGCGGCTGGTACCAAGTTTGTTCCCGCAGGCCGCCCGGCAGCATTCTGGCGCGGTACCTCGTGCCGCCGGTACCGTACTCGACGTACCCAACGTTTGAAAATTTTCCGTTCTTAGGTGGCCTGTTGTATGAAGAAACTGATTCAGGAACTGAAACGATTATTCCTTCTGCCTCACCAACCCTGCCAAAGGGGAACTCAAAACCTCGATAAAGGCAAAGAACTGACCGAAGAAGAGCTGGTTGAGGGCCTGAAAGGCGAAAGTTCGGTCGTCGTCAACCTGCTCGGTCCCGACGACACCGTCCGAACTATTGTCATCGGTATTACTGACCCAAAAAACTGGGTTCGGGTCGCAGCGGTTTATCAGGGAATACAGGAAGATCTGGAGTTGCCTGCACCAGCCGTTTCTGTTTCGCCGGTCGAGGGTTTCCAACTCTGGTTCTCACTGACCAAGGCCGTACCGGCAAACCAGGCAGCAAACTTCACCAATGCACTCCGGAGAAAATATCTGTCCGATCTTCCGTCACCCCAAATCAGGCAATGGCCAGAGGCTCTGGATTCTCGCTGCCGATTGCCCTTGGTGCCGTCGTATCACGAAACGGCGCAGAAATGGTCTGCATTTATCGACCCAACCATGGGAGGCATGTTCATTGATGACGCCGGTCTTGAAATATCCCCCGGCATGGATCGCCAGGCAGACATGCTCAGCGGTATAAAAAGCATCAAGGCAGAGGACTTCGTTCGGGCCATGGGCCTACTGGAAAGCGATGCAGAATCAAAAACAACTCCTGAAAAGAGCCTAACAGATCGAGAAGTCAATCATTCGGATGGAATTGGATCCGATAACGCAGGGATCCGGTCGCCACTAAATGTGGGCAGCAATTTCTCCAATCCAAAAAGTTTCTTGCTAGCGGTCATGAATGACCCGAAAGTCAGCGGAAAGCTAAGGATTAGAGCAGCAAAAGCGTTGTTGCCTTATTTTGAGACGGATTGCAAAAAGCCCAGCACTTGAGCAACCTGAGCCATGAACGCAGGCAGCACGTTTCAAGCCACAACCTGCCTGTCCCCTCTTCTGTGCAGCAGACATTCAAGGGACTGCTCCGCTCCGAAAGCTGTCGGGCTGTGAATCGCACTTGCTCCTGTCATACATATGACGTCAACAACAAAAACGGATGTTTACTGATTCATAGTCCGCCTGTCACACGATTGACCAATCGTCCAGATTAGCCGATTTTCTTACCGCCGAAACGAAATGTCTTAAAGCGAAACGAACCACGGCTATTGTGAATTGACGGGCATCATGCGCTTGGCTTCCATCTCATGGACACAGAAAGTTACGCGGTTTCGACCCTGCCGCTTGCTTTCATAAAGCGCATCGTCGGCACGCTTGAGAAGGATTTCCGGAGATTCAGGCCGCAGCATCGAGTGAAGATCAAGCGTTGTCGCGCCGATGCTGATGGTAACTTCGTTCGAGACAAGCGAACTGCTGTGCTCGATGTGCAGGTTAATTACATCACGTCGCACCCCTTCGAGCTGCCGTGCGGCTGCTTCGCGATCAGTGCCGGGCAGGAGGATAACGAATTCCTCACCACCGTAGCGGCAAACAAGGTCGGTCAGGCGCTGGCAGGTCTCGCGCAGCGCCTGCGCGATCCTCTTTAGAACCATGTCGCCCGATGGATGACCGTAGGTATCGTTGTACTGCTTGAAGTGGTCGATGTCGATCATTGCCAGCGTCAGCGGCCTTTCGTCGCGCACGCTGCGGCGGATTTCGCGCTCGAGTTCATTGTCGAGATGCCTGCGATTGAATAGTCCTGTCAGTTGATCAGTAACCGCCAGTGAATCCAGCAGGCGATTACTCTCCTCCAGCGCTCGCTGGGCGTTGACGCGGTCTGTAATATCAACCATCGAGCCTATGGTGCCATACGCTACGCGGTTGAGATCGAGCAATAAGTTGGCGCGCACCTCGACCCAACGATGGCTACCATCGATGTGTTCCACCCCGAGTTCCTCGTGGTACTCCGCCATGCTGCCCGACATGAAGGCATTACAGGCGCCCAGTCCCTGATTGGATGTATCGGAACACAATAGCTCTTGCCACTGAAGGCCGATAAAGGATTCCGGATCCTTGCCGGTCAGCGTCTTCCAGGACGGGCTGAGGTAGGTGATTAGCTGCTTGAGATCAGTCTGGAAAACTACTTCCTGCAAGTTGTCAGCTATCGTCTTGTATTTCTGCTCGCTATCGCTCAGCTTTTCCGCCTGAGGTGACGATGGCGAACTGGCCTCCTCCTTGAGATAGGCAATGTGCGTCCGGATAGCCGGTTGTGCCGCACGGGCATAGAGGTCTAGCGCCCTGTCCTCCGTCATGTCACGAAAGGCAGCAACGATTTGACCTAGGCCAATGTGCAGGGAGAACCCCGGATTACGTCCGTAACTCTTGGCGCCCAAAACATAAAACCCAGGTTCCGGATTCTTCAGGCTGTCACAACCGAGGGCATAAGGCGTCAGACGATGATCAATCGTATCGGCCAGCATCGCGGCAGCAGTCGCCATCGGCGCGCCGGAAGCGTAGCACTGATGGATCTGCAATTCCTGCCACAGGCTTTCATCGGCCGCATGACCGGTGGCTCCGACCAGATGATCGACCAAAACGTAGAGTTCGCCATTTGGGGTATCCAATTCAACCCTGAGGCGGTCGCCTTCCAGATCAAGCCGTGAAATACCTGTTTCCGTATGCAACACCACTTGCGGGTGCCCACTTTCGAGGAAGGCATTCGCTTGGTTGATGAAATCGACCCGTTTAGGGAAAACGTCGTTCTTGAAATTCTTGAGATAAGGCTGGCGGCCTTGCTCATCGAGGAAGATCAGCCGTGCAGCGACATGGTTGGCGAGGAAGTCTTTGATCTGATGTACAGCCACGGCAGCCTCATAACCTTCGCCAATAACCATCCAGACTCTATCGACCAATCCATTGACTTGGTCATGAAGATTGCAGGCTCCCGGCAGTATGCGGCCGCGAAGAGACTGTTCGTTGATGGCCGGCATGCGGCCAGCACCTATCCACAGGGGGCGGTCACGCACACCGGAGGCGTCGATGATGCGATGGGCGAGCAAAGTGGTTTCCAGACCTTCCGGACCACAAAGAAGCAACTTGAACGGAAACGCCTGCCGATTATTCGCAATCAAGGTGGTGCGACTGATACCGGCACGACCGATTGCCGATACACGTGTCTGGAAGCGAATATCTAACCGCGCCAGCTGAGCAACTGGTTGGAGGTAGCCTGTCAGGTAATCCCTCCAGCGTAACGGATCAGAAGGGGGGCTGAAGCCACCGTTGTTACTAAGAAGTTCGATCCCCAAGGGCGAAAAACTCGCCTGCCACGGCGAATACATGGTGGCTCGCCCGCAATCACCTATGGCGGATGCACGGCCTTCGCCCTTTTCGATAACGCGAACCGTGAAACCCAGGCGCTGCGCATAAATAGCGGCTTCGATCCCGATCGGACCTGCGCCAACAATAACAAGATCGATAATGTCGGAGTCTTGCTTCATTGAACGCCCATATTTCATCAAGGGAGCTCCATCCATGACTGATCGTCAATAATAACTGTCCAAGATCATGTTGCGGGTGCTCAAGGTATAGGACGGCTTTATGGTGTATCGGACGGTCAAATACTCTGCTGCAAATACAATTACCACGCCAAGAAGCAAAACAACGAATGAAAATCACGCAAATCATCCGACTGTGCATAGCCACCATCGCTTTGATCACGCTTAGTGGGCACGCGTTCGCTTGGACCTCTACCTTCTATGATCGCGATAGTGGGTTCAGTTTTACCCACGTCGATGCGACCAGCCCCGAGGAAGCTGCCCAACTTGCGAAAGAAGGGTGCCAGAAAAAATCAGCACATAGTGATTGTGTGCAAATAGGTGAACCGCAACATGGGAAGATCGTGGCCATAGCACTAGGCACGCTATACACATACGACGACAAAATATCCGTATCGCGCTATACCGACGACCCCAATAGAGCGGCCGAAATAGCGCTTGAAATGTGCCGAAAACAAGCGCGAAAGTGCCATCTGACACTTCTTGCATGGGACAGTGGCATCAACTGGGCAGCGTTGGCAAATAATGGAACGGACGGCCTATTCGTACGAGCCAATGCAAGTACACGTGACGAGGCGATCAATGACGCCAAAGAGGGATGCGAAAAAATGGCTGCGATCAAGGGGAACTGCAAGGTTGTCGAGGGATTTACGCGGTCCACGCGGGCCTGGTATGTAGTCGCGACCGGCGACAGCGGCGCAAGATACGCCTTATCCGAAACATCTCTCGATGACGCAAAAAAGACGGCGCTTCAACACTGCTTGGAGATACACGGGAAGAATTGCAGCGTAACGAACGTGGTTGAGAACGACGCCCCGAAGGCGGAGTCCGTCACCTTCAAGATGTATCAAGCTCACGTTGAGAGACAGAAAGCTCAACACAAACCCCCCATCAGGAAATCCGCTCCCATCCCCGCAGGCAACAGCGATTGCCGCCGCTCGGAAGCACACTGCGCTGTTCCTTGAGGTGCACTAACGGCAATTGCACTGTGACCTACGAAAACGGTTGCCAGATAAATTCCAGGCCAAACCGACTTTCGATCCTTTCTGCAATCAATGGAGATCCCCCTCCGCCGGTTTTTGAACGCGAATAATTCGCATCGGAATGCTTGTCGCCGCGGATCACGAGGATGCCGCCACGAACCGGTCAACAGTCGTCCACCTACTGACGAAAGGAAGCGATGGCTTTCGTTATCAACGCGAGCCGTTTTCACACAGTTGCCGCACTTCGAGCCATTACAGCCCTGCTTTCAGCATGAGCGACGTTCAGAAAATTGCGTTTTCCAGGCTTTCACATGCGAGAAGAAAGAGTGCGGCATTCCAGGTTTGACCAGCCATACCATGCGGTTCCCCTGTTGATCCTTCAAACCACTCCGAGAAGCGCCAGTCGCCAACGGCGTTGGCCTGCGCGAGACGGAGCAGTTCCCTCTTGGCCATGACCTTGCGCCCAGCGGCGAAACCGCCGATCATCGGCCATAGACCACCGTTGTGATAACGGTGCGGCAGGTTCTGGCGGTGCCGCTCCATATATGGTCGCCACTGGCGACTGGCCGGCTGTATCGGTTCCAGAACCGACAAGCCCGGGTAGGCGGCAGGCTGTGCGGCGATGGTGTCGAGAATCCGCCGCTTCCGATGGTCGTCTGCCAACCCGCAGAGCACGGCAAGGAGATTGCCGAGGACGTCGCCCTCTTCGCCCCAGAAGGAAAGATTGACGTAACTCAGGTACAGCGGCGTTTTCGGTGTACCGCGCTGCGCGTAATGAATGAGCAGGCGCAGTCGCTTGTAGTCAGGCAAGTGGCTACCGGGGATCAACAGCCAGTTCGCGTGCTGACGCGTCGTGACCGCTCCGGGGAGCCGGTACAGCTTCTTTACATACAGCCAGAGCGCATTGGTGTAAAGCACGAACCCCGAGCGTGGCATGATGTCGGCCCAGTCGCTGGCTTCATTTTGCTGGAGAAGAGCGATCAGCGGATGTTGCTGGGCGTCGAGCCAGTTCAGTGCGCGGCCGATACGCGCCCCGAAGCGTTGTTCCAGGCGCCCTCCGCTGGCCTGATCGACGTGCTTGATGGCGATCAGCCACCACAGCGTGGCATCAATGCACCCGAGGTACCAGAAATCACCACGATTTTCGTTCGGCTCGACAAACTTTGGAATCTGTCCGTTGCCCGCCTGATGGGTGGCCAGGGTAGCCAAACTGAGCCGCGCACCGCGAATGAGTTGCGCATCACCGCTGCGTGCCGCAGCAATCGCGCACAGAGCAGCGTCCCGGCCAAAAACGCGGTCGTAGCTACGGGCCACGGCCTTACCCGTCGGTCGCGCTGCAATAAATCCGTGCCGGCCGAGATTTTCACGTAGCAGATCGAGCGAGCGCTGCGCGCACTGCGCGATCAGTCGATCACCGTCGTTTTCCAGACGCGTCAATCTCTGCACCTCTCCGTTAGACGACTCGTAACCCTGAAATCCGGGAAGTGCGCACCTCAACGATATTTCCTCGTGGACTCAAATGCCATTGCCTTGTAGATCTCCGGTTTTTTCGATGGTCCTGATCAGGCTGAAAAGCGGGATCGACAGCCAGTCGGGCCTGTTGTTCATCTCATAACGCAACTCGTACAGTGCCTTTTCTATTACAAAGAAGCGAATCAGCCGTTCTGCCGCGTCCTGATCGGCGGGGAGGACCCCACAGCCCTCGATTGCGCCACGGTAGCCCTCGAGGAAGGCTGCAGAGGTTTCTTGTTCCCACGCCTGTACAAGCGGTCCGACGCGTTGCCGGTCAGCGGGACGTTCCCTCGTACTATGGTCGGCCGCGACCGCTGACACATATCCGAATGAACGAATCATTCCAGCGACATCCCGCAAAGGCGAGTATTTTGCCCGTCTTTCTTCCAAGGTTCGCCCGGGCTCGCCTTCGAAGTCGGTAATGACAAAATCGTTGTCAACGCGCAAGACCTGTCCCAGATGATAGTCACCGTGGTAGCGCATCTTGTCAGCCACGACGCCGGCTAGCGCTGGCAGGGAAATTTTCTCAAGAAGCTCTTTGCGTAAAGAGAGCAAACGGTCTGTTGCAGTACGAAGGTCGGACGACAGACTTTCGTGACGTTTTTCAAGCTCATCAAGTGTCGCGACAGACTCTTCGTGCAGCTGTCTTGACCACGCGGCCAGATCTTCGCTGGTAATCGGCTCCGGGTCAAAAGCCGCATCGCCGGTGCGCCGCGAGAAGGCACGATGCAACTCTCCGGTGCGCTGGCCAAGCAATTCCATCAGCGTCAGGAAGTAGCCATGCCGGCTTTCAGCTGTAACGGGAATATCAGCCAGTTGCTCGGAAAGGAAGCGTTCCAAGTAATCAATGGCAAAGTTCCACGCCGATCCCTGGTTATCGACAAAAGCCTGCAGGATCGCCAGCGTCTGTTTCTGGCCATCAGCGCGCAGGAATTCCAGTGCTCCGGCAACGGGGACGATATGCGTGAACGGCGATTTTTCGGAAAGGAAGCAGCCGACATCCACCTCCGGGTTGCTGCCGATTTGCAGACGCCGATAGCCTTTAAGGAACAATTTATCCCCGAAATAGACTGCGGTATTGCTTTGTTCCAGGGAGGGATGACGCACCGGTTGATCGAGATGCCCCACCAGCTCGCCGAACGCCTTGAAGGCGCTGAACTCAAGTTTTCCCTTGCCAAACGGTAGTACCAGGTTGCTGCCGATACCGTCGACCAGGGCGCGACAGAAGTTATCGTCGCCGAAAGCGCCATAGAGCAGGCCGATCTTGTCCTTCTGCCGCACCCGCGCCAGCGCCCAAGCCCCCAAGGCGTTGATCTTCTCGGCACCAACCTCCGATTCCCAGCAGATGGCCAGCGGAAGAAAATAGGACTGGGGTTCCTGGTTAGCAAAGCTGACTTCAACGATCGTCATCAGCCAGCTACCCCGCGGGCTGTTCCATTCGCCCTGTTCGATGATTTCGATGCGCGAGATGGGTTGGCCCTTTGCGGCAAACCAGCGCTTGGTGCTTATGTAGTGCTCCAGTACCTTGACCTGCAATTGCTGTTTGGTGGCAGCGGCAATGGCACGCCGCACGGTGCTGGCTGTCGCCTTGCCGCCGGCGAAGGTCAACCAGCCCTCGGTAAGCACCAGCATCGGGAGTTCCGGGCGTGGCAGGTAATCCCCATGCCAGAACGGCACTTCCGCATCTGTCGCCAGACGGAAGCTGTAGGTCCCGTACCCCTTCAGTGTCAGAAGGTACGGAAGTTCGCCCGTAGGCGGGAATGCGGCGCGGCCAAGCAGTTCGACCGGTACGCGCCCCTTGTAGTCGGAAAGATCGAGTTCGACGGGTTGCGCGGTGCGCGAAAGATTGACTACGCACAGGATCGATTCGTCTTCCCATTCGCGGACGTAGGCGAGGATCTTTCGATTGCCCGGCTCCAGCATCCGGATCGTTCCGCGGCTGAACGCCTTGTGGTTCTTGCGTACCGCAATCATGCGCTTGGTCCAGTTCATCAGCGACGACGGATTGCGCGACTGAGCTTCGACGTTGACCGCCTCGTAACCATATGTAGGGTCCATGATCGGCGGCAGGTACAGGCGCTGCGGGTCGGCCTTCGAAAAGCCGGCGTTGCGGTCCGGACTCCACTGCATCGGGGTGCGCACACCGTTGCGATCGCCCAGATAGATATTGTCTCCCATGCCGATTTCGTCGCCGTAGTACATCACTGGCGAGCCAGGCAACGTCATCAGCAGGAAGGTGACCAGTTCAATTTTGTCGCGATTGTTGTCCATCAGAGGCGCCAGCCGCCGGCGAATCCCGACGTTGACGCGCATGCGTGGGTCGGGCGCATAGACCTGATACATCAGGTTGCGTTCGGCCTCGGTGACCATTTCGAGCGTCAGCTCGTCGTGGTTGCGCAAGAAGATGGCCCACTGGCAGTTTTCGGGGATATCCGGCGTCTGCTGCATGATATCGACGACCGGATGGCGGTCTTCCTGGGCAACGGCCATGAAGATGCGCGGCATGACCGGAAAATTGTAGGCCATGTGGCACTCGTCGCCCTCACCGAAATATTCGCGCACGTCCTCCGGCCACATGTTGGCTTCGGCGAGCAGCATGCGGTTCTTGTAGCGTGAGTCGATTACGGCGCGGATCTGCTTGATTACCTCGTGTGTTTCCGGGACATTCTCGTTGTTGGTGCCTTCGCGTACGCACAGGTAGGGGATCGCATCGAGGCGCAGACCGTCAACGCCCATATCCAGCCAGAAGCGCAAGACGCGGACCACGGCTCTGACGACTTCGGGGTTGTTGTGATTGAGATCCGGCTGGTGGGAGAAAAAGCGGTGCCAGTAGTAAGCCTTTGCGACCTCATCCCACGCCCAATTGGACTTCTCGGTATCGGTAAAGATGATGCGAGTTTCCGGGAATTTCGTATCCGTGTCCGACCACACATAAAAATTGCGTTTTTTCGACCCCGGCGGCGCATGACGCGCGGCCTGGAACCAGGGGTGCTGATCCGAGGTGTGATTGATGACCAGCTCGGTGATCACCTTCAGCCCCCGGCGATGCGCCTCGCGGATAAAAACACGGACGTCGTTGCGATTGCCGAAGTTGGGATTGATGTTGCGGTAGTCGGAGATATCGTACCCGTCATCGCGCATCGGAGAGGGATAGAAAGGCAACAGCCAAAGCGTGTTGACCCCCAGATCCTGGATGTAATCGAGCTTCTCCGTCAGCCCCTTGAAGTCGCCGAAGCCATCTCCGCTGCTGTCCATGAACGCCTTGACGTGCAGTTCGTAGATGATCGCGTCCTTGTACCATAGCGGATCGTCCTCCCACGACAGGCCGGACTCCGCTCCGGCGCTGAGCAACAGGGATGATTTATGGAGATCGTTACCGTTACTGGACATCGCCCCCTCCGTTCAAAGGAAGTAATCGAAGTCACGTTCGCTGCGCACGCGCCGGCGCAACCGGAATATATGCAGCGGCACCGCCTGCGGATCGAGTCGGACGAAGCTGCGCCCGCCCTGCCATAGATAGCGCGCATTCGTCAGCAGGTCATGCGCCTGATAGGGCTGGGTTTCCTCGATTCCGAGCATATCCAGCGGCAGGTCGAGCCAGCCCGATTGCACGTTGTGCGGGTCCAGATTCGCGACCATGAGCAGCGCACCGTCCTCGTCCGACTTGGAATAGCAAAGCATCGACGGATTGTCGATCGGATGAAAGAGAAGGTTGTGATCCGATTGCAACGCGCGATTCTCGCGGCGGATGCGGTTCAGCCGGGCGATGTAGTCGCTCAGGCTGTCGGCACGATGGATGTTCCATTGGCGGATCTGGTATTTCTCGGAATCAAGATATTCCTCGGTGCCGGGTTCACGCGCCAGATGCTCCATGAGCTCGTAGGCCGGCCCGTAGATGCCGTAGTTCGCTCCCAGCGTCGCGGCCAGGCCGACGCGCAACAGGAAGGCGGAACGGCCTCCGTATTGCAGGAACTCGGGCAGGATGTCCGGCGTATTCGGCCACAGGTTGGGCCGGAAATACTCGCGGGACTCGTGCTGGCTCAACTCGGTCAGGTACTCGATCAGATCGTGTTTCGTATTGCGCCAGGAGAAGTAGGTGTAGGACTGGCTGAACCCAAGCTTGGCCAGCCGGTGCATGATTTTCGGCCGGGTGAAGGCTTCGGCGAGGAAGATCACCTCCGGGTAGTCCCGCTTGACGGACGTGATCAGCCACTCCCAGAACGGAAATGGCTTGGTGTGCGGATTATCAACGCGGAAGATGCGCACGCCTTCGCCGATCCAGTGCTCGACGACACCCTTGAGTTCCTGCCACAGCCCTTGCCAATCGTCACACTCGAAATCGAAGGGGTAGATGTCCTGATATTTTTTGGGCGGATTCTCGGCGTACTGGATGCTGCCATCCGGACGGTGGCGGAACCAGTCCGGGTGTTCGCGCACATACGGGTGATCGGGCGAACACTGGAAGGCAATGTCCATCGCCAGTTCTATCCCCTGCTTTCGCGCCTCGCCAACCAGCCGGCGAAAATCCTCTCCGCTGCCGAGTTCGGCATGGATCTCTCGATGGCCGCCGTCTATGGCGCCGATGGCCCACGGACTGCCCGGATCATCCGGACCGGCCATGAGGCTGTTGTTTGGCCCTTTGCGATAAGCCTTGCCGATAGGATGAATCGGCGGCAGGTAAAGCACATCGAAACCCATCGCGGCGATGGCCGGCAGACGCTCGATGACCCCGGCAAAATTTCCGTGCGCCGAGTCTCCGGACGGGCAGGAACGCGGAAAAAGTTCGTACCACGTAGAGAACCGTGCCCGTTCGATATCGACGACCGCTTCCAGCACGCGCTTGTACGCGGAAACGAAGTGACGTTCGGCATGGGTCGCCATCAATGCGGCGAGCTGCTCGCTTTGCGCCAGATCACGCCCGATCTCGGGCGTGAGCGGTGTTTTCAGTTTGCCGGCCCACGCTTCCAATTTACGAGCGTCATCGCCTTGCGCCCGGCGGGCCGCCGCGGTCACCAGTTCGACGCCGACCTTCAGCGCGACGGTGATATCGTCACTGTCGCGGCGGCGGGCGATATCGTGTCTCCAACTCAGGAAACGGTCGACCCAGGCGACCACCGTAAACTGGTGCAGCCCGAGCGATGTAGCCTTGAACCTCGCGCGCCAGCGATCATTGCCGACCGGGAGCATCTCGACGTCATCCCATTCGGCGCTCTGCGCGGACTTGTGCCGCACGAGGCAGCGCAGCATGTCATGGCCGTCTGCGAAGACATCGGCCTCGACGATGATGTCCTCCCCCAAGGTACGCTTGATCGGAAAGCGCCCTCCATCCACTTCCGGCCGGACATTCTCGATAACCGCCCGCGAACAGCCCGATGCAGGAAAGGTGTTTTGGGTCATGACAATCCTCCGTTTCCGGTTACCGGTTCGAGTATCAAGACAGACAGGGGCGGCAGCGTCAGGTTCAGCGAATGATAGTATCCGTGCGCGCCAACCGGCGCGGCATCGACATGGCCGAAGTTACCCACGCCGCTACCGCCATAGCAGGGTGCATCGCTGTTGGCGATTTCCCTCCAGGGACCGCCAGATGGAACCCCGATCGCATAGTTGAGGCGCGGCACCGGAGTGAAGTTGCAGACGACCAGCACGTTCTCATCCGGCCCCTTCCCTTTGCGCAAGAACGCGATCACGCTCTCGTCACTGTTCTGGTAGTCAATCCATGAGAACCCTTCGCTGGAGAAATCGAGGGCATGCAGCGCAGCTTCACTGCGGTAGAGATGGTTCAGATAGCCAACCCACTGGCGCATCCCGTCATGCATCGGGTACTGGAGAACATGCCATTCCAGGCTTTCTTCATGCTGCCACTCCCGCTTCTGCCCGAATTCCCCCCCCATGAACAGAAGCTTCTTGCCCGGGTGCGTCCACATCAGGCCGTAGAGCAGCCGAAGGTTGGCGAACTGCTGCCATTCATCGCCCGGCATCTTGCCGACCAACGCTCCCTTGCCATGAACCACCTCGTCGTGCGACAGCGGCAGGATGAAGTTCTCGGAAAAGGCGTACCACAGCGAAAAGGTCAGCTGGCTGTGATGATACTTGCGGCACACCGGATCCTGCTGGAAGTACTTGAGCATGTCGTGCATCCAGCCCATGTTCCACTTCATGCCGAATCCCAGTCCGCCAAGATACGTCGGCCGTGAAACCATCGGCCACGCGGTGGATTCCTCGGCGAAGGTCTGGACATCCGGGTAATCGCGATACACCGCCTCGTTGAAGGCACGCAGAAAACTGACAGCCTCCAGGTTTTCGCGCCCGCCATGGACATTTGGTATCCACTCTCCCTCCTTTCGCCCGTAGTCGAGGTAGAGCATGGAGGCCACCGCATCGACGCGCAGACCGTCGATGTGATACTTGTCGAGCCAGAACAGGGCGCTGGACATCAGGAAACCACGCACCTCGTTGCGCCCGAAATTGAAGATCGAGCTGGCCCAGTCGGGATGGAACCCCTGGCGCGGATCGGCGTGTTCGTAGATGCAGGTGCCGTCGAAATTGGCCAGGCTATGGCCGTCGGTTGGAAAATGCGACGGCACCCAGTCGAGGATGACGGCGATATCGGCCTGGTGCAGCGAATCGATCAGGAACATGAAATCCTGCGGCGTGCCATAACGTGCCGTGGGCGCAAAATAGCTGGTCGTCTGATACCCCCAGGAACCATAAAACGGATGTTCCATGACCGGCAGCAGTTCGACGTGGGTGAATCCCATCTCCTTGACGTATCTCACAAGTAACGGCGCCATCTCGCGATAGGTCAGCGAGCGATTGTCTTCTTCGGGGACGCGGCGCCAGGAGCCAAGATGAACCTCGTACACCGAAATCGGCGCATCAAGGGCATTGACGGCGTGGCGCTTCTCCATCCACTCACGATCACCCCATCCATATTCGAGATCCCACAGACGCGAGGCGCTACGCGGTGGCGCCTCGGTATGGACTGCAAAGGGATCGGCCTTTTCGGCCACGAACCCGTTGGTGCCTTCTACGTGAAACTTGTAGCCATCGCCGGCGCTGGCGTTCTCGACAAACCCTTCCCAAATACCGGAATGATCGCCGCGAAACGTGAGCGGATGGCTTTTCGAATTCCATGCGTTGAAATCGCCCGTCACGGAGACATAGGTGGCATTGGGCGCCCATACGGAAAAGCAGAACCCTTGAATTCCGTCACGCTCGAATCGGTGCGCGCCGAGACAGGAATATAAGCGCGCATGAGTACCCTCTCGGAAGAGATAGATGTCGTGATCACTCAAGAGACTGCAATGGACCGCTGCTTTTTTTGCACACATGAAGCACCTCCTGAAATCGGATTTCCTTCAAGTGCCAGACGCGGAGTCCGGCTTGCGCCGTATTTGAGCCGGCCAGGATAGAACGCGAAACGGGGGAACGAAACTCCTGTCCCCGCCGCGTCGAAAGCCGTAGTGAAACTCTGCCAGGGCGCGGGCAAGTCAACTGGATGATAGTGCCAAATCCATCTGGTTGCGAATTTGAGAAGATGATGAATGTCGACCACTTTTCACCGGCAGTACGGAAAGCAGCCTGCAGCACATCCAGTTCGCTCGACGAGCTCGCCGTGTATATTCCGCTCCGGCAATGCGCGAGGGGCGGCGTCAGGGCCGCGAGCAGAAAGACGCAAAACCCGTCGCGCTTGTGGTCATCTACGATCGCGCGATCCTTGGCCGAGTTGGCGTAATTTACGTTTTACGGGTTCGATAAACACCATGTCGGATGGCGTTCAGAATGGAACCGACGCTACCGCCCCTTACTCTAAAGTCAGGATTCCGATCAATCGTTTTTGTTCGCAAGGGGTGTTCAATGGATGCCAACATACATACCTTGAGCAATCTTTTCGCTCAACTCGGATTGCCTTCCGACCCCGCCGAGATCGAAGATTTCATCGCATCTCACAGACCATTAGGTAACGACGTCGCTCTTTATCGCGCTCGTTTCTGGACACCAGCACAAAGAGCTTTCCTCAAAGAAGAAATAATCGAGGACGCTGATTGGGCAAGTGTAATTGATGAGCTCAACGAAAGGCTTCATTAACGGCCACTCCCTCTGAAGCCCAAATCCACCTCGATGAATGACTCCACTTGTGCTTCAAAAAATGGCGAAAAGTCTGTTGGGGCAGAGATCACAAGGTTTTCTGCCGTTGGGTAGCTGTTTCTGGCGTGAATCAGCCTTGCTGGAAATAATTGTCCCAAGAGGCTGCTGATCCCGCCTCTTGGAGACAAACAAGCTCCTTTCAGAACGTGGCGGCGTCAATTACATACCGATAGCGTGCCTTCTTGCTAACAACGCTTTCCCAGGCTTCGTTGATCTGTTCTGCCTTGATAATCTGGATTTTGGGCAGGATTTTGTTGTCGGCACAGTAGTCGACGACTTCCTGCGTTTCTTTCATGCCGCCAATCAGCGACGCGTTGAAGTTGACTCTGGATGCAGACAACCCCAGCGCGTTCAAACTAAGTTCGAATCGCTCCGGCATACCCACTTGAGTGAAGGTTCCATACGGCTTTACGACCGAGACATAGGCGGCAACATCGTATTGGTAGGGAATGGTCGAAATCATGTAATCCAGCGTTCCTCGGTAGGAAGCCAGCTTGCTGATGTCGTCGACCACAACAACCTCCTTGGCGCCAAACCCCAGAATGTCCTGTGCCTTGGCGGCAGAGGTAGTAAAGGCATAGACCTCAGCGCCTTTGGATACGGCGAGTTTGATGGCCATGTGTCCCAGCCCGCCAATACCGGCCACGCCCACCTTCATCCCCTTCTTGAGTTGCGCTTTCATCAACGGAGAATAGGTAGTGATGCCGGCACAAAGTAGCGGTGCCGCCTCCTGGAAACTGATGTGTTCGGGAACATGAACGGCAAAATGGTCGCGCACGACGATGCTCGTCGAGTAACCGCCTTGCGAGATACCTGTCGGTGAACTCTGTTCCGGATAGCCGTAGGTAAAGACGGTTCCCGGGCTGTATTGCTCTTCGTTTTCCAGTGTCTCCAGATTTTCCAGGGTGCTGTTAACCATGCAGCCGACCCCTGCCCGGTCGCCCACCTTGAACTTCGTAACGTTCTTGCCCACTGCCGCAACGACACCAACGATTTCATGACCAGGCACCTGCGGGTATTTCTGCGGCCCCCAGTGGCCTTTCATCTGATGAATGTCGGAATGGCAGATACTGGCGTATTTGATGTCGATCAGGATGTCGTTATCGCCCACCGGTCGCCGCTCAAACGACCAAGGCACCAGCTTGCCCGAAGTGTCGATCGCAGCGTAGCCGCGGGACTTGATGTTTTCTTCCTTTTTTTCTGCTGCAAGTGCCCCCAACGGGGTTGCGAGCAGCAGTCCGCCGCCCGTTGCACAGGAACACTTCACGAATTCCCTTCGGGTCATGTCATTGTCGTCAGCCATGGTCATTACTCCTTCAGAAAAGTGCGGTCGAAATAAATATGGTGATGATCAAAGGGCGTGCCGCAATATTTCCGCGACGACCTCTGGGGTATACGTTTCGGCAATGCCGAAGACGCGCACATTACGCTGCACGTTCTCGACGATGGCCGGCAGATCCTTCTCGTTGATTCCCAATTGCGGCAAGCGCGTCGGCGTACCGATCTTGTCGTACCAGCCTTGCAGCGCAGCGATGCCTTGCTCTCCGCCTTCGACGCCAAACACATTCCTGGCAAATCGGTCGAACTGGGCGGGGTTGCGTTCGCGGAACCACTTCATCCAGGCGGGAACCACCACCGACAGGCCCGCCCCGTGCGGCACATTGAACAGCGCCGAGAGCGAGTGCTCGATGGCGTGATTCGGGAAGCTGAACCCTGCCGCGCCGGAATAGCTCAGGCCGTTCAGCGCCAGGGTCGCCGCCCATGCGAACTGCGCGCGGGCGGCATAA
>QKII01000131.1 GCA_003249625.1 Propionivibrio sp.
CAACGATCATGGATTTGGCTCTTCCAATCATGTCCAGCGCAGGCAACATTTTCAGCGGGTAGTGGCGGGAGACTCGAGTACTTCGCGGATTCCTGCGTACAGGCTATCCTCAACCGGAACGAAGCGCTCGGCGTTCATCGCTGAGAGATAGTCACGTAGGCCCGTACCTGCTCCATCGCCGAGAAAAACTTCTGAGATCCGGTGTTTCAGCGGGTTGCACAATTGTCCGCGATAGACCGTCGGGTCGTACGGGATAGGGCCGGATGCCCAGAGCACCCTCACATTGCTTTTGCGCAGCCTTCCCGAAACATGCGCCTCTTCCAGTTGAGAGGAGGCAATGAACGCCGCGTCGACGTTACCACTAGCCAGCGCCTGAACGGAGTTGGCATGGCTGCCAGAATACGAAACGACGCCGAAGTACGTTTCCAGAACCATCCCAATACGGCCGACAAACTGCTTGCGTGGCAGCAAAGCACCCGACGTGCTCCCAGGATCAGTCAACGCCAAGCGAGCCCCCTTTAGCCTGGCGACATCTTTCAAGTCACTTTTCGTCAGAACGACCAGCAGTGACTGATAATGTGCTCCGTGGTGCTGATACACCCCCTCAATTTTCTCCGTCGTGGCGAAGGCTGTGATCTCAGGGTCGCTTTTCGACGCTTCGACGTAGGTTGCCGGACCCAGTTCGGCGACGTCAACAGCGCCTCGCAGCAAACCCTCGACCACAGAACGATAGGACGTTGCGCGTACCACCTCGACGGGCCGGCCGGTGAGTTCTGTCATCCTTTTGAATAGCGACTGGCGACGCTGCAGGTCGATTTCGATATCGCGCTGCGGAACCATCGAATAGCGGATGACGGCCGGATCTTCGCAGGGCTGTGCATGAGCTAGTGTCAGAGCAACCGGAGAGCCACCAAGCGTGGCAGTCACCACGAGGAATCGGAATAGGATATTCATCGTCGGCTTGCTACAGGAAAGTCGGGTTGCAGAATTCCGCGCACGAGCAATTGGCTCGCCTCCTCCGGCGGACATGCCGCAGCGAACAGGTACCCCTGCGCCTGATCGCAACGCGCAGCCTTGAGGTGAGCGAGTTGCTCGGGCGTCTCGACGCCTTCGGCAATCGTTTCCAGATGCAAGTTATGCGCAAGGGAAATGGTGGTGCTGACGATGGCCGCGTCGGTAAGATCGTTGCGGATTTTTTTCACGAATGAACGATCAATCTTCAACTGACGGGCCGGCAGGTTGCGCAGCTGACTGAATCCCGAGTAGCCGACACCGAAATCGTCAATGGCGATGCCGATGCCGAGTGCGGCCAGTCCGTTCAATGTTTCCACGAAGCAGCCCTCCGTTTCGACCACGCCGGTTTCGGTAACTTCCATCTCGATCAGGGCCGGCGGGATGTCCCACTCGGTGAGAATCTTTTCGACGCGCCCGAAAAAACCTTGTGCACTGATCTGTCGAGGCGAAACGTTGACCGCGACCGGGACGATTGGCAACCCCGAATCAAGCCATTCGCGCTGCTGCCGGCACACTTCGCGCAGAACGTACTCACCAAGTTCGATGATGGCTCCACAATTTTCGGCGACGGCTATAAAATCTGCCGGCGACACACAGCCCATCTGCGCGTGCTCCCAGCGCGCCAGTGCCTCCAGACCGGTGATGCGGAAGTCGGCCAACGACACTTTCGGCTGGTAATGCACCCGGATATCCCCGCGTTCGATAGCGATCGGCAGCGCCGCCTCGATCTGATTGCTTAATTCGTACCGCCGATTGAGTGCCGGATCGGCAAACGCGTAGTTCGCTCGCCCCCGTTCTTTGGCGTGATACATCGCCATGTCGGCTTGACGAATCAGCGCATCGATTTCGTCTGCATCGTCAGGGTAGAAGGCGATACCGATGCTAGGCGTCACCCGCAATTCTGTCTCGGGAACAATTCCCGCGTACGGCTGGCTCAGAACCTCGGTGAATTTCGCGGCGATCACCGATACATCATGATTGTTGCGCAAGTCGCTGATCAGGGCGACGAATTCGTCGCCACCGAACCGCGACACGACATCGGTCTGGCGCAAACAGCGGAGCAAGCGACCGGCCACCTCTGTCAGCAATTGGTCGCCAGCCTTGTGGCCGAACGTATCGTTGATCGGCTTAAAGCGGTCGAGATCGATGAACAGAAGGGCGAACCCGCCGTGCAGGCGTTTCGCACGGCCGACGTGGCGCCGGGCAAGGTCGGCGAAGAACATGCGGTTGGGCAGACCGGTAAGTTTATCGTGGGTCGCCATGATGTAAGCCGCTTCCTTTTCCTTGCCGATCTGCTTGATCAACTGCTCGTTGTTCGACAGGGCCTCCTTCAGGTTCCGGATCAGCTTGCGCCGCCGACCCGCCGCCGCGCCCCACAGCGCCATCAGGACCAGCATCGTCAGTGTCAGCAGCAGGGCGGAGCCCATGTAGGAACTCTGCCGTGCGTGATTTTCCATGAGGACCTGATTGCGAGGTCGACTCACTACTACCGAAAGTCCGGTCATTGGTACTGTCCGGAAAGCGACGAGCAGGCCGTCGTCTTCCCTGAAATCCTCTTCCTTCGCCGACAGTTTCTGCAACGGGAGTCGAGCCGGGAGTTGAGGCGAAACGGATTCGAGCCCCCCCTCGCGCAACTGAAGCACTCCCCTACCCTCCGCGGAAAACAGGGAGATTTCCCCGCCGCGGCCGAGAACGATGTTGCCGAAAAACTGCTGGAACATTCCTTTGTCGATCAAGACAGCAATAAATTCGGGTGGCGAATTACGGGCCGAGGACGCCCGATAGAACACTGGGAGAATCCAGCCCTGTGACTTTTCGTCATCGGGCGCTGCGCCAACGGCAATCCGCTCTGAAAAATCGCCTTTGACACTTGCCGCGAAACCCATCGCTGCCTGCTGCAACCATGGCTCGGGCAGTTTCCCGATCGACATCACCAGACGCCCGTCGGCATCGAACTGCATCAGGCGCAGGAAGGCGCCGTTGCTTCCCAATGCCGCGTTCACCACGGCACGTGCCGTCTCCGGTTGCGGACAAGTTGCCAGGATGCTGTTGAACAGCCGGATCCACGCGACCAACTGCTCGGTATGATTAACAACCGTCTGTGCGACGTTTGCCTGGATCACCTCTGCAGCACGCACTGCTCGGACATCGTCGTCGCCAGCACGGCGGATGACGACGATCCAGAATGCGGCCAGCAGCGCAACAATCAGCACCGGCGGCCACCAGTCGGTATATCTGAAAAGCGTTCCGCGATTGGCGACGTAATCTGTGGTCATAGGACGGTCAGGTGAAGAACATGGCGCGAGCGGTGCTGAACGGAGCACGAATCACGTACCAGATTGCCTGCCGAAAGTTACATTTTCATTGCAAAACCGTTTCAACGGAGGTCACGGCTAGTGCACAGTTTTCCCGGCCTCCAGTTCCCACAGCAGAATCCGTTCGCTGGCAGTATTCAGGTGCTTTGGCATGCTCACGAATTCTGTATCGGCGTCAAGACAGATGGCATGAATTTCACGCGCTTCCGCCTCGCTGATGACCATTTCCTTGACCGCCTGTTTCATCCACCCGGGAAGCTCAACCATCATCGTGTTCCTCGCGACAGGTTGATCATTTCGTCAGAGGTCGTCGGGCAGCCAGGGAATGGCCCACTCACCGAAGAAGTATTCGCCGTACGCTGTCCCGAAGACGCCTTCCATCAGCCGTGCCACCATTTTCTGAATGATCCTGGCCATGATTCTGAATCCTCTCGTTGCAATTTCCGGTTTCCGTGACCTTACGCGTACTAGGTTAAGGAAATGTTGCACACGCTTTCACCCATGCATCTGCCCGATGTCTCAGGCAAGCAGACCCAGAGCATGGAGCAAGCGGTCTGAAAATTCCGACGGCGAGCTCGAAATAACCTCGCGCGGCACACCGAAACTCTGTATTAGCCGCTCCCTGTCCTCAAAACCGTAAGCGACGATGAACGGGTACAAGCCGGCTCCGATCGCCGCCGTGTAGTCGCCGTATTCATCGCCACAGGCATAGGCTCGCGCAGGATTGATGCCGAAAATCTCGCGCGCACGTTTCATCTCGCCGGTTTTCTCCTCCCCTAGAGGCAGACAGGCAAAGTAGTCGAACCGTCCGAGATCGATGTCGTGACGCGCGAACAGATGTTTCAAGGTGATTTCCGGCTCGACAGTGATGTTGCGGGTTACCAGGGCGACGCGGACGTCGGGGCAGGTAAGCAGCCTGTGCAACAACGATTCGATGCCCGGATACAGGATCGCCTCGTTCCGGTAGAAATCCGTCAGTGTCGCCAGAATCTGCTTGCGCCGTTGCTTGCCGAACTGCCGGCGCAGGTTGTTCGGAAATTCGCGCAGCCCGCCAAGATATTTCAGGAGTTTGCGCCGCTTCTGAAAGCGCTCAAGATCACCGATCGCCATACCGTGCGAAAGAAAAGTCTGTTCGATGGCATGAAACGCGTCGATGAGCGTGCCATCGGCATCAAAGATGACCAGTCGATCGGAACCGGAATACATGACCATTGGCACACGGTATGTAAATCATGTGACAAAGTGATTACTGCGCGACTGCTCAAATTCCGTGCAGCCTGGTTCTTTACATGCGAAGCCATGCTCAGGCGATAAACAAAAGCGCACGTAATGGCGGATAATCGTCAGCATTCAACATTTCCGATCCGACTCCCATGAGCACACGAAAGCCGGCTGCAGCAATCAGCCTGTCTCCAGACACCCCCTCGTATCACGCCAGAAATTTCCTGAACCGGGAGCTCGGAATTCTGGCGTTCAATCACCGAGTTCTGGCGCAGGCAAAAAATCCTGCGACACCGTTGCTCGAACGTTTGCGTTTTCTCTGTATCTTCAGCAGCAATCTGGACGAGTTTTTCGAAATCCGTGTTGCCGGACTGAAGGAGCAGGTCAAGCTGAATTCCGTGGCAAAAACCTCAGATGGTCTTTCCGCACCGGCAGCATTGCAGCAAATCAGCGAATGCGCCCACGCCATGGTCGAGGAACAATACCGCCTGTTCAATCAGGAGGTCCTGCCGAAACTGGCCAAGGAAGGTATCGTCTTCCTGCGCCGCAGCGAATGGAGCGAGGAGCAGTTACAGTGGATCAAGGGCTATTTCATTCGGGAAGTCATGCCTGTCCTTACTCCCATCGGACTCGATCCGTCACACCCCTTCCCCCGCTTGCTCAACAAGAGTCTCAACTTCGCTGTCGAACTTGAAGGGAAAGATGCCTTCGGACGCAGTTCCGGTACGGCAATCGTGCAGGCACCGCGGGTACTTCCACGGGTGATCCGTTTGCCGCGCGAACTCAGCGCCAGCGAATACTGTTTCGTTTTCCTATCGTCAGTCCTGCACGAGTTCGTCGGCGAACTCTTTTCCGGCATGAATGTGCTTGGCTGCCACCAGTTCCGGGTCACGCGCAACAGCGACCTGTTCGTCGACGAGGAAGAAGTCAAGAACCTGCGCGCGAGCATTCAGGGAGAACTCCCCCAACGACATTTTGGCGATGCGGTACGTCTGGAGGTAACCGACAACTGCTCCTCGAACATGACGCGATTCCTCCTCGAACAATTTGGTCTGGGGACGAACGACCTCTTTTGCGTCGCCGGCCCAGCCAATCTTGTGCGTCTGATGCAGATTCCGGATCTGGTCCAACGCCCCGATCTGAAGTTCAAGCCTTTCCAGGTCGGCTCGCCAAAGTCGTTGAAAAAGAGCCGTTCAATCTTCGAGTCCATCCGCGCCGGAGACATCCTGCTGCATCACCCGTACCAGAGCTTTGCGCCAGTCATCGAATTGATCGACCAGGCAGCGACCGATCCCCACGTTGTAGCCATCAAGATGACGGTCTATCGCACCGGCACGGATTCCGTGCTGATGCAATCGCTGTTGCGGGCGGCGCTAAACGGCAAGGAAGTTACTGTCGTGGTCGAGCTGATGGCTCGCTTCGACGAGGAAGCGAACATCGGCTGGGCAACCAAGCTCGAACAGGTCGGTGCACACGTCGTTTATGGCGTGGTCGGCTACAAGACGCACAGCAAGATGCTGATGATCGT
>QKII01000413.1 GCA_003249625.1 Propionivibrio sp.
GCGCTTGACGCACGCGTCGATCAACAGCGCCAATTGTCCGATCCGTTGTTGGCCGCGCGTGCGCTGGACCTGAAGGATGCCGGCGAACGAGTGATCGCCACGCTGCTTGGCGTTGAGCGCCGTGCCTTGGTTCTGCGCGAACCGACGATTCTGGTCGCTGAGGATTTGACGCCGTCCGACACGCTGCAACTCGACATGCGCTATGTAGTCGGCTTGGCGATCAGTAGCGGCGGACCGACCTCGCACACCGCGATCCTCGCGCGGACGCTCGGTCTGCCGGCGCTGGTTGCCGCCGGCCCCTCGCTTCTGCAGATCGAGAATGGAGCGGAAGCGGTGATTGACGGTACTGCCGGTTGCCTGTATCTGGATTGTAGTGCCGCCGATATCGAGTCGGCGCGGGCGGCGATTGCTGCGCAGGCAGAACGAAATGAGGCGATGCGTGCCGACCGCCATCGGTCGGCGACGACCTCGGATGGACACACCATCGGTGTTTTCGCCAACGTGGCCAACGCCAAGCAGGCGGCAGCTGCAGTCGAGGCGGGTGCGGAAGGAGTCGGCCTGATGCGTACCGAGTTCCTCTTCCTCGAACGCGAAACCGCTCCGAGCGAGGAGGAACAGTACGTCGTCTATCGTGACACGCTGGCCGCTCTGGACGGTCGCCCGCTGATCATCCGTACGCTCGATATCGGCGGTGACAAGCAGGTTCCGTATCTCGATCTGCCGCAAGAAGAAAACCCCTTCCTCGGCGTGCGTGGTGCCCGTCTGCTTCTGGCCCGTCCGGAACTGCTACGCACCCAGCTGCGTGCGCTCTACCGCGCGGCGGAACACGGCCCCGTATCGATCATGTTCCCGATGGTCACCGAACTGGCCGAGGTTGCGGCCCTGCGCGCCGAGTGCGAACAGGTTCGCAGTGCGCTGAACGCGCCGAAGGTGCCGCTCGGTATCATGGTCGAAGTGCCGGCCGTGGCGGTGATGGCCGACCGGTTTGCCCGCGAGGTCGATTTCTTCTCGATCGGCACCAACGATTTGACCCAGTACGTGTTGGCCATGGACCGCCAGCATCCTCAACTTGCAGCGCAGGCTGATCCACTGAATCCTGCGGTTCTGGCGCTGATCGGCGCGACGGCGAAAGCGGCGCAGGTTGCCGGTATTCATGTTGGCGTCTGCGGCGGTCTGGCCGGCGATCCTCTCGGTGCGCGCATCCTGGCGGGACTCGGAGTGACAGAATTGTCGATGAGCGCCCAGGATGTGGCGGCAGTGAAGACGGTGATTCGCGCCGAAACGTATTCGGCAATGCAGCAGTTGGCGCAACGCGCGCTGGCCGCTCGCAGCGCAGCCGAGGTGCGTGCGCTATGAGTCCGGCCAAGCATGCTGCAGGACCGGCGACCGTCCTTTCCATCGCGCTCAATCCTGCGATCGATCTGACCATCGAGGTGAGGGACCTTCTCGTCGGTGAGGTTAACCGTGCTCAGCGCGCTCAGCAGGACGCCGGCGGCAAGGGTATCAACGTGGCTTCCTGCCTGGCGGATTATGCGGTGCCGGTGGCCGTCAGTGGCCTGCTGGGGCGGCAAAACCCGACGCTGTTCGAGGCGTTGTTCGAAGCGAAAGGCATCGACAACCGTTGCTTGTATATCGATGGCAATACGCGGGTCAATACCAAGGTGGTCGATCCCGAAAAAGGGCAAACGACAGACATCAACCTGCCTGGACCGAGTCTCACTGAGACGGAAGTTTCAGTCCAGATTGCGAACTTGACGGAGGTCGTGAAGACACTTTCGGCGTCGCTGCGCTGGGTTGTCCTTTCCGGAAGCCTGCCGCCAGGATGGCCAGTCGGCACCTACGCGTTGTTGATCAGGCATGTTCATTCGCTTGGAGGCAAGGTGCTGCTCGACACCAGCGGCGCGGCGTTGTCCGAGGCGCTCAAGGCGGAGCCGGAGATCGTCAAGCCGAACCGCGATGAGTTGGCTGAACATCTGGGCCGGAAGCTTGGCTCGATTGCCGAGGTGGTCGACGCGGCGCGTGAGTTGATCGCTTCGCATCCCGGCATGCTGGCCGTGGCTGTTTCGATGGGCAGCGACGGTGCTGTGTTCGTTTCATCACAACAGGCGATCGTCGCCAACCCGTTGCCGGTCGAGCCGATCAGTTCGGTCGGGGCGGGCGATGCAATGGTCGCGGGTATCGTCGCTGCGCAACTCGAAGGACTGTCACTCGACGGTTGCGCGCGGCTGGCGACGGCCTTCGCTGCCGGTAAACTCACGCGCCTTGGGGCACATCTGCCCGGGTATGCGGAAGTTCGTGCGCTGGCCGAAAAGGTTTTTACAAAAGAACAATAAACTTTTTAATCAATCAGTTGAAATGTTGACTGGAATAGTTTCATCAAGGAGGTCCATATGGCAAACATTGTAGCAATCACCTCTTGCCCGACCGGCATCGCCCACACGTTCATGGCCGCTGAAGGTCTTGAGCAGTCGGCGGTCAAGCTCGGGCATACGATCAAGGTCGAAACCCAAGGCTCGGTTGGCGCGCAGAATCAACTCACCGAGGCTGACGTAGCGGCAGCGGATATCGTCGTGGTCGCTGCGGATACGACAGTCGATCTGACGCGCTTTGCCGGCAAGCGAATCTATGAAACCAGCACCAAGGCGGCCATCAACGACGGTGCTGCGGTGATCCAGAGCGCCCTGAAGGAAGCCTCCGTGGCGGGGATAAAGCCGGGCGGGCCTCAGCGCATCGTCGCCATCACCTCGTGCCCGACGGGTATCGCGCACACCTTCATGGCAGCTGAAGGCTTGCAGCACGGCGCGGCCAAGCTCGGACACGCGATCAAGGTCGAGACGCAGGGGTCGGTCGGGGCGCAGAACGCGCTGACGCCCGATGACGTTGCTGCCGCGGACATTGTGCTGATCGCCGCCGACACGACGATCGACAAGACGCGCTTTTCCGGCAAGCGGATTTACGAAACGAGCACCAAGGCTGCGATCAACGATGGTGCTGCCGTTGTCCAGGACGCGCTGGCGAAGGCTGCCGTGCAGAGCGGCGCCAAGGCAGGAAACGAAAAGGGGCTGGCCGACCAGGCGTTGGACGCCAAGGCCGCGCAATCGGCGTCACGCACTGGCGTCTATAAGCACCTGATGACCGGCGTCTCCTACATGATCCCCTTCGTCGTTGCTGGCGGACTGCTCATTGCGCTCGGCTTCGCACTCGGCGGCATCTATGTGTATGACGATGCGCACAAGGGCACACTGGCGGCCAATCTGTTCTGGATCGGCAAGGCCAGCTTCCAGTTGATGGTGCCGATTCTTGCCGGCTATGCCGCCTTCTCCATCGCTGACCGCCCCGGCATCGCGCCAGGGATGATCGCCGGTGTGATTGCCGACGGCATCGGTGCCGGCTTCCTTGGCGGCATCGTTGGTGGCTTCATCGCCGGCTACACCGTGCGTTGGCTCAGCCAGACGATCAAGCTTCCGCGCACGCTCGACGGCCTGAAGCCCGTGCTGATCCTGCCGCTGCTTGGAGCGACCATTACCGGTCTCCTGATGTACTACGTGGTTGGCGGTCCGGTAGCCTCGATCCTTGCGACCATCTCAGCCTGGCTGAAGAGCATGCAGGGCAGCAGCGCGATTGTCCTCGGCCTGCTGCTCGGCTGCATGATGGCCTTCGACATGGGTGGCCCGGTCAACAAGGCGGCCTACACTTTCGGCACAGGCCTGCTGGCCAGCCAGATCTACGAGCCGATGGCTGCGATCATGGCCGCGGGCATGACGCCACCGCTCGGCATCGCACTGGCGACCATGCTGTTCCGCAACCGCTTCTCTGCCGACGAGCGGGAAGCCGGCAAGGCCGCTGCTGCACTGGGAATCTCGTTCATCACCGAAGGCGCAATCCCGTTCGCCGCCAAGGATCCGCTGCGAGTGATCCCGTCGATCATGATCGGTTCGGCGATTACCGGCGCGATCTCGATGGCCGTCGGCGCGCAACTGCACGTCCCGCACGGCGGAATCTTCGTGCTGCCGATGCCTAATGCCGTATCGGGGTTGTTCGGTTACACGGTAGCGATTGTCGTCGGTACGGTGGTAACAGCTTTTGCCCTGTTCCTGCTGAAGAAGCCGCTGGAGAACGGCGCAGCGTAAACAACCGCACGTTTATCGCAAATTCATCACCCCGGCCGAGACCGGGGTGATGTCATTTGGTGCGCTGGTCGCGCAGATCGACTTCCTTGACCAGCGCGTGAAGCGCGGCAGATACCTCGACCGGGTAGCGCGATGCGGTGTCGACGCCGCGCATGGCGGACGGGAGATGGGCGAGCTGTACGCGGGTGTGTTCGCGTACTTTGACCAGCGTGGGCGACGGATTCAGCCGCCGTCCGTCGCGCATCACGCATTCGAGCAGCGGTTCGCCCGCGGTTTCGTCATTTTCCGTAGTCAGCGTGTCGCCGGTCATGAAACCATCGGCGTCGTAGCGCCGGAACACCTGCTTGCGCCCCGGCCAACTGGCCTTGCCTTCCGAACGCTTGCGCCGCGCGCTGCCGGCATATTCCTGAAGCTTGTAGGCGCATTCCAGATACGGGCAATCGTCCGAGGTATTCATCCGCGTGCCGACACCGAAACCGTCGATTGGCGCGCCGGCACCGACCAGGCGGGTGACGGCGTATTCGTCGAGGTTGCCGCTGGCGAAGATGTGTACGTTCGGGAGCCCGCCCTCATCAAGGATTTTCCGTACCCGGCGCGAATGCTGATCGAGATCGCCGCTGTCGAGGCGCACGGCCTGGATGGTGATGCCGTCGGCGGCCAGCTTGCGGGCGAGCGGGATGATCGCGTGGGCGGCGGCTTCGGTGTTGTAAGTGTCGATTAGCAGGGTAGTGGCGTTGGGATGAGAATGCGAGAAATCGTCGAAGGCGGCGATTTCGTCTCTATGCGCCTGGATGAACGAATGCGCCATGGTGCCGTACAGCGGAATGTTCCAACGCGCCCCGGCGAGAACGTTCGAGGTGCCCTCGAAGCCGGCGAGGTAACTGGTTCGCGCGGAAAGCATGCCGGCCTCGGCGCCGTGGGCGCGGCGCAGCCCGAAATCGACAATGAGCCGATCCGGCGCGGCGAGGCGTACGCGGGCGGACTTGGTGGCGATGAGCGTCTGATATTGAAGCAGGTTGATGACGCGGGTTTCCACCAGTTGCGCTTCACGCAGCGGCGCGACGATGCGCAGGATCGGTTCGTCAGCGAAGAATGGCGTGCCTTCGGGCATGGCCCAGACTTCGCCGGTGAAGCGCAGGTTTGCAAGCGAATCGACAAAGCGGCGGTGAAAACGTCCGCTGTTGGCTAGCCAGTCGAGTTCATGCTGTGAAAGACTGAAATTCTCCAGCGCGTCAAGTACCTGCTCCAGTCCGGCGGCGAGCAGGAAATTACGGTTGTCCGGCAACTTGCGCACGAAGAATTCGAACACGGCAGTGTCGTTCATGCCCTGGTCGAAGTACGCCTGGAGCATGGTCAGTTGGTACAGGTCGGTCAGCAGTATGCTTTCCTCGGCAGTCTTCAAGATCAATCCTCCTCGATGACGGCACCTGCCGCCAGCATTTGCGCCATGGCGCGCTTCCCGTCGTCCGGCTGGACGTTTACGGCGCGCATGGCGTCGGTCAATAACAAGACGTCGTAACCAAATTTTCGTGCGTCGAGCACGGAATTCAGTACGCAGTAATCGGTGGCCAAGCCGCCGACAAAGAGGCGGCGTACCCCGGCGGCCTGCAACCACGCGTGCAGGTCGGTGCCGGCGAAGCCAGAGTAGGCGTCGGTATCGGGGCGCGTGGCTTTGCTGATGATGGTCGTGTCAGGTGGCAACAGGAGGGTAGAGGCAAATTGCGCGCCCGCCGTCTCTGCGACGCAGTGACTTGGCCAGGGACCGCCTTGCTCCTGGAAGGAGCAATGGTTGGCGGGGTGCCAGTCCCGGGTGGCAATGATTGGCAGGCCGGCAGCGGTGAAGCGGGCAATCTGTGCGTTGAGTTCTGCGATAACGGAGTCG
>QKII01000220.1 GCA_003249625.1 Propionivibrio sp.
CCGACAGCTTCTCTTCAGTCATCGTCCGAAAGTCCAATCCGACAGCGCCAGGAATATGTGCGAATTTGTACCTACGGGGCGAATTCACATCGACAAAAAGCACTCCCTGGATTCCAGATTGAAGTGCAACGGTCTTAAGCAAATCTGATTTGGATGTCTTTGCCAAGCTCGGCGAGGATGGCCTGGAATGGAGTTTTGAAGCCGAGGCACTTTCGCGGTGTGAGATTGGCGGTCAGAACGATGTCCTGGATTTCCTGATCCGAGACGCGATCGATATCGATGTCACGCGGTAACCAGCGTCGTAGTCGACCATTGGCGTTTTCGATGCCGCCCTTCTGCCATGAGGCATAGGCATCGCAGAACCACGTGGTCATGTGGCGCATGGTTCGCAGCAGGCCATGCTGGGCGAAGACGGTGTCGTTGTCGAAGGTAATCGACTTGCGCAGAGCGGGGTCGATCCTGCTGAAGACAGCGAGCATGACGGAGATGGCCTCGGCCGCGGTCTTGCCGGTGAGCCGCGCCGCCAGGGTGAGCCGGGATTTTCGTTCGTGGAGAATGAGGATCGGTCGGGTACGCTTGCAGATGATGAGGTCGCCCTCCCAATGGCCGGTCTCGGTGCGCGTATCGACCGTTTTCGGCCGATCGTGGATGGAGACGCGGTCCCTGATCGTGTCGCGCGACGGTCTCGCCCGGCGGGGTCTTCGGCGTTTGTGACGCCGGGTGAGATAGCGCCAAAGCTGCTGACCCTTCTGGGATGTCCGATAGATGAAGGCATAGATGGTCTCGCAGCCAACCCACCGCAGACGCCGTTCGTTGCCAGCTCTGAGCCAGCCGGAGATCTGCTCCGGCGCCCATCCTTCCGCCAGACGGTCGCAGATGAAGGTCCGCAAGGCCGCGTCTTTTTCCAGAATGGCTTGTCGCATTCGGCGTAACAGATAGGCGCCGGCGGCGTGAACCGGCGAGTAGCGCCCGCTTGGCAGAGCGTTGCGCCGCAGCTCTCGGGTCACCGTCGATTTTGCCCGGCCGAGGGCTCGGGCAATCGCGCCAATCGATTGCCCAGAGGCATGCAGAACGGCGATCTGGTCTCTTTCAGCGTCCGACAGATGCGAATAGGGTCGCATGGCAACACTCCTGATGGTCTGGATCAACCAAGCCGATATCAAATCGGCAGGGGGTGTTGCACTTCGCGTCGGAACTCAGGACCGCTCTACAGGCAACGACTGTCAGGTCGAGTCGCAGCTAATACAGATTCGGCGTGGCGCCGCTCGACTGGTCGACTGGCAGAGTGTATTGCGCCTGAGCCGTCGCCACGGGTGATCGGTCGAACGGTTCTTCGCCCGGATCGGCCGTAACCGAAGGCTCGCCAAGGACTTCGAGGCGACAATCGCCTCCGCAAGAGCCTTCCTCTACGCCGCCTCCATCATGCTGCTCGTTCGCCGTATCGCTCGAGCTTCATGAGTTTCGAAACCGACTCTAAGCCCTTGCAGCTGAAGCTCTACGTTTACAGCGCCGACTAGAGCGCGGCGGAGTCCAGCCGCTAT
>QKII01000002.1 GCA_003249625.1 Propionivibrio sp.
GCACGGCTACCAGACCTCCTGCTGCGAAGAGAAATCCAGCCCATTGCAATGCGGAAAATCGTTCCCCTGACTTGATCCCGAAACCGATCATCGTCATCTGTACGGCGCCAAACAGAAGTAACGCTCCGACGGCCGCAGGTAATTCGATATAGGCATACGAAAAAGCAGCCGCATAGGCGAAGAGAGCCAGCGCTGCTGACCAAGAACCGTAGGGAGCGCTTTCAATGCCGCGAATGCTCAAAATCAACATGAGCACTATCGAACCGGAGATGAGCCGTATCGTAGTGAAACTCGCGGGGTCGATATGGGATCCCTTTAGCGCTAAACGGCAAAAAATCGAGTTTGCTGCGAAGGCGAACATGGTAAAGGCGACGAGCAAAATCAGTCGGCCCGGGGATAACCCTTGGGTACTCACGGTCTGCTCTCCTCCGGGTTGCGAAAACATAGACTCAATGTGGCCCCCGAGCGATTTTGCAGAAAGGCACACTCGAATCCGGTGATCGGAGTGCTTTCCTGTTGGAATTCCTCCAAAACGCCGACGAAACCTTCCGCAGCCCTCTTCATGACGAACTCTTTCGCTCACGACGCCCATAAGTTGATCGGCTGAGCAGTGTCATAAAGGTCCGCAAACTCGCGAATCGGGTGGGCTTGATTGGCCTAATGAGGTGGTTGAGCGCGGCGTTCATCGATGGCGGGGCGTGCCGCTCGAAGCTGAATAGCCGCGAGTCGGCGGTGACGTCTGGGATCGGGCCGGTAATCGAGTCATTGCGTCCATAGTGTCCTTCTACCGACACTTTTGAAAATGATGAAAATCATGCGTCCCTGGATATCGAACTATCCTGTACGAACACCCTTGTTTGAATTGGATGAGAAGGCTACTGAATCCCCGGCCAGAGCATGAAGCCTCCCAAAGCAAAGAACACGAGTCCGGTTGCATACGAGAACCATCGTGGATTGCGTAGAAATTTCTCGAGAAAAACAATCGCGGTAAGCGCAAAAATCCACAACAGGTTCATTACCCCGAAAACGAACAACAGCACCATGATCAACCAACAGCAACCGGCACAGTAGCTACCATGCGACCAGCCCAGAAGAAACCGGTTTTCAATCTTTTGCGTTAGCAGGAATCCGAGCGGCGAACGGCAACGCTGAAGGCATGCATGTTTCAGAGAACTGAACTGATACGTGCCAGCAAGAACCAGCAAGATGCCGCTGAATACTGTGCTGGAGCTCACCATCATCGGCGAAACCAGGCGCAGTTCCAGCAAGCCCCACTGAGCAAACGTCGCTACTACGGAGAAGGTGGTCCACACCGCCAGGTAACCAGACACAAAGTAAAGGGTTCGGAGCCAGATCTCCTTCTCGCCGATCTGGACCTGATCAATGCGGCGCAGCATCTGCAGCAGCGGCAATAGCGACGGAAGCATCATCCCCGCCATCATTACGGCCCACATCACGAACACCAGCCCGAGATCCGCCAAGCCCCAGCCCATCATCCTGGGCATCAACAGCCACTCGGCGGAGGCCTCCATGTTGTCCATGCCCCAAGCCATGGCAACCAGATAGGCCCACGCTACGATCGTGCCTCCGCCAATCAACCACCACGCGGTCAGATTGTTACCTCCGACGCGGGGCTTAGGGCTGGTAGGCGAATGGAGAATAGAAGCCATTGCGTTCGCTGATATCAAGATCGATACCGTGGTCGTGAATGCTCAAACCGCTGGATTTCGCGAGTACGGCTGGGAATCCCGGGACGGGTGTCATGGGGACGTTTTCGATGGTTACCGGCTTGCCTTCCTGGCCTTCTATTGCCGCGATGTCCATCTTGATCAGCTGACTGACACGTAATGCCCGCTTGTTTCCGTCAGCCCTGAACTCGATGGGCACAGGTTTGACACCCATGACCTCGCCGATGAGTGGAGCCAAGGCCGCCAGCGGCCCACCAGCTTGCCCGGAAAAGATCGCACCCAGTGCTTCTTGCTGTCCGGCACTGGCCGTGTCATCGAGATAGAGTGCGACTTTCCACTTGCTTTCCAGCATGTGCCCTGGCGCATACGCCAGCAAGGCGATGTTGAGACCGTCGAGGGAAATATCGTTGTAAGTGCCTGTATCGATGTGCCACGCGATAGCCGCAGTGCAATCGCCTTCGGTGGGTGGCCCAAGCAGGACGCAGGGGCACAAGGAAGTGCATGAACAGGCTTCAAAATAGGTACCGCATACCTGCCAGGAAGGGGAAGACATATCTCTTTCCTCCATCACGTCGATAACCGGGACCAAGTTCCTCCGCTTTGTTATCCCCGGCGTGACTCCCTTACGACGAGAATAGTTGACTAATTTAGTAAGTCAAGGGGCTTTTTGCTGTATCGAGACATGGGTGGATCGGTTTGTATTCCCTAGTATTTTTGTCTACTATTTTGTTTGCTGTGGAGTTCATTCTCTCCGAGCAACAAGAAAGCGCGTCGATGGTTCGAGCACGACGGGCGACCAAGAAGTCATCTGCGGGGCCATAGGTAATTCAGGGAAGGCGTGTCGCTGATTGTTTTGTGGCGCGCATTGCAACCGCAAGACTGGAGGTCGAAAAATGGAATCCGGCAAATATTTACACCTTGGAATTCCCGCCTCATTAATCGCCGTCGCCTGTCTGTTATCGGGTCCAACCGTCTTGGCTGCCGCAGAAACAGGAAGATTCGAGGGCAAGCCCGTGAAGGTCGGCAACGGTACGGCGCGGACGATTGTCCGTGCCGACGCCAATGGAAATCTCGTTTCCATTGGTATCGTTTTTTCGGAAAGTGCTCTGGAAGGACTGCCAGCCGCTCGGAAAAAAGGGCTGCCCTATTATTCTTATCCACTGCCGATGCCGTCCCAAGGGCCCCAGACCCTGGTGAAGCATGTAGTGATGAACTGGGAACCGAAGGGACATGCTCCGCCCAAGGTCTACGACGTTCCTCATTTCGACTTTCACTTCTATTTGGTCAGCCGCGCGAGCCGGATGAAAGTGAAGTTTGCTAGCGATGCAGCGTCCGGCGACCCAAGTCAGCAACCGCCAGTGGAACTGCTCCCCGGCGGATATGTCGTTCCGCCGGGTACAGCCGTATCGCAAATGGGGGTTCATGCGGTAAACCCGACCTCCCCGGAGTTTCAGGGGCAGCCCTTTACTGCCACGTTCATCTACGGCTTTTACGATAAAAAGCTAACCTTTATCGAGCCGATGATCTCGCTAGCTTTCCTTAAATCGAAACCGGAGTTCTCCGCGTCGTTGGCAAAGCCTGCCGCAGTGCCTCAATCGGGGACTTATCCTTCCGGTTATAGTCTTCGTTACGATCAGGCCAGCAAAACTTATGCTGTAGAGTTGGAGGGGCTCTAGCTTTGGTCGCGTGGGCGGTCCTGGTTCTGCTTGGGTTTGTCGCTGCCACTGGTGCTGGTGATGGCGGGCTTTGCTGACTCACATGAACTGCTGCTTCGAACGGCGCTATTTCGCAGCGATGAGGTCCTGTGGGGCGCGATACGTGGAGAACTACCGCGCTTTAGCTGTAATCGTCTTATCATTTTTTGCGGCCTATCCTCCGTCGTTGCTGCCGTCCTTGCCAGTTTATGTGCCCTTGCATGGCACACGGCCGCACGGCCGACGGACTAAATCATCATCACTAATGACGGGTCACCCATCATGCCCGTCTTCGGCATTCTGAAATCCGATAGGACTTAGCTACGCCAGCCGCACATGGCTGAGGTGCAATAACCTGCAGCCTGTTGATAGAATCAGCAAGCTTGGCCGGTCTCGTAATCATGGCGGATGACATGGCGGACATTGAAAATCATCTTGTTCAATTGAGTGCCGCGCTACACAAACGGGGCGCCGGGGATGAAGATATCCTTGATGCTGTCCGCAGCATTCAGACGCAGAAAATCAGTCAGTTCTCTGCGCATGAGTCAGGCAAGAAAAAAACTGATTTGGATGTATTGGCCCTGATTCGTGCGAAGGCCATCTTGCAGGATTGCATTAGCACGGGCCCGAGCTCCGATGAAGATCAGATCATCCAACGCAGTATCGAAGATATAGATGCACACATTCGCACGCATCTTCGGCTCGCCGATGATTCTGACTACGACGCGCCATCATTGATACAACTTTGGTACCAGCTCAAGGACCGTATATCCGCTACCGAAAGGACTGGAAACGAGGGCAGCCGTATAACCCATTTTTTCGCTTTGAAATGCGAGAAGGACCGGGTTCTACGTTTGCTTCTCAAACTGTCCGCACCGTCGTCCGTTCAAAGCGAACTTTCCGAGATTCCAACTGCGGATCTCGTCGATGCGTTTCACCGAGTACCCGACAGGTCGGTGAGAGCCATCGTCATGGACGAACTTGAGGCGCGTATTCCCACCGCCTACGAGCTACTCGAGGCGCTGCACGGTAGCCGGCCAGTTGCCCGTTTGCAGCGGCTGATTGACCTCAAAAAGATAAGCTGCCAGGGCTTTTCATCGTCGATCGTGAAAAGCCCTGAGGCACTTGCCGAAGTCAGCAGGAATCTGGTGATCGTGCGCCGTGCTCTTGGACTGCAGCGCTTCACGAGCATCACCCACGCTTGGGATCGACTGGACAAGTTGCGTCTGATCGCCGTTGTCGATCTCCACGATTCCGGGATCAATCTGGGCGGGTATCACCTGGCATACCCGATAGAGCGTGACAGTTCGCAGATTCCCCCCTGGATCGCGGGTAATGGCGTCGGTGAATTACAAAGCGAAAACGTCGGCGAGGCGGGACAGTACGTGTTGGTTCGCGATCTTTCCGAGGATTCGACGGATAACGCCGAAGCCAAGCGGAGCTTGCGTGCGCAGTATCTCAATATACGGGAGAACCTGGTCAAACCTAACTACGACGCGCTTCAGTTGATCGTCACCCACGCCCAAAGGATGACCAAATCAACAGCACTTTGTATTGTTTCACTCGTGGAAGAGATGCTTGAAGCGTATAAGCAGGTTGCTTTTCCGAGCGACGCCGATACGGCCCAGTCCTTCTATGAGACGCTTGTTTTCGACCTGGATCGTTCGTGGTCACACTTGTCGCAGCAGGATCTCTTGCCCACTGGGTTGCGACACAAAATTACGGAATTGGTAGAAAACCCCGCAGGCGAACCGGCCAGTGCACACGCGTTGATACGCTTCCTTCATGATCGGGGCAATCGTGCGCTGGAACAGCGTTTGACCACGGCGCACGCGGATATGACCGTGAGCATCGGGCGTATCGGAGGGCAAAAGATTGAGGACGTCCGGATAGCGAAACTGGATGATTCACCAATCGTCGTGAACGGTCTGATCCGCCATCGCGGTCTGGCAACCATCGTACGTGCTGCGCAGTGGCTGGAGGGGCCTTGCCCCGGTACGTTTGTTCTTGTCGACAATCACCTTATCTATAGCGTGACCCTGGGCGAACACCGCGTCGAGTTGTTCGCCAACATTGCCGATCCGGATGACGAGGGGCTGATTCGACTGCAAAGCTTCCAGGGAGGGGCGGAACTCCCGCAGGCCCTTCGCGCCGAGTTTGTCAGCACGGTCCTGAAAGAGTCAGGGCTGACCGTGACGTTGGATCGGAGCAGCCTGGTCGAGATTCTGGTCACAGGCTTTCTCGACAAAGACCATGGTGTGCGGACCGATCGGCAGATCGAGCGTGCGCTTGTCGTGGTCTTGAGACTCATCTGGTACTTGCGAGATCTCGACTACGCCATGGCGTTCATTTTCCTGGCAAATACTTCATCCTCGAATCCGGCGGGCAAATCTCGAGCGGAGAAAATCAGCGAATTTGCAAGTGTGATTGCCCGGATGTTTCTGGTTGAAGGGCGGATACCGTTCTCCTATCGCGGGAATGGCATGCCATTCGAAACGTACTGCGAGTTCAGCGGGCCCAAGGCGCTTCGTGAGTTCAGTTCGTATATTTCCGAA
>QKII01000446.1 GCA_003249625.1 Propionivibrio sp.
GCTTGGGTGCGAGGTGGTTGCCGCCGCGGCGACCGGTGAGGTCGACGGTGCGCTGATCTGGTCGGCCGACCAGGATCTCTCGGAAGCCATCGAGATTGCCCAAAAACTCGCCGCGTCGATGGGTCGCCAGTTCAAGGTCTATGGCGTGGAGTTTGAGGGGTTGAAGGTTGTGCAGGGTGCGACGCCGATCAGACTCACGCGTCCCATGCTGTATCGGAATCTGCGGTGCGAGCCGGAGGAGCAGAAGGAACGCTCCGTGGCGGCCTAGCCGACGACGAGAGGCGAAACACTGCCCGTCATCGAAACCGCACCAGCGATGGCGCCATCCGTCCAGCAATAATCCGGCTCTCTGTTGAGCCATGCCGTTATACTGCATTTCATTGAGGACGGTGGAGAGCGCGACGGCATGGATGAATTCCTTCTGGGCGTTCGCCTTCTGTTGATCTTGAGTATTGCCAACCTGGCGCCAATCGTGGCGTTCCGCCTGAGCGGGCGGCTACCGGGGGTGCGGCTCGACGGTGGCCTGGAGTTCTTCGACCATCGACCGCTGTTGGGGCCGTCAAAGACTGTGCGCGGTGTGGTTGCGGCGGTCGGGGCGGCAACGATCGCTGCTCCTCTGCTGGGGTTCTCTCCATCTTTGGGCGCCGTCGTCGGCAGCTTCTCGATGCTGGGTGATGCTCTTTCTAGTTTTTGCAAGCGGCGACTCGGCATTCCGTCGAGCGAGAAGGCGACCGGCCTGGACCAGATTCCCGAAGCATTGCTGCCTCTTCTCGTCGTGGCCGACGCCCTCTTGCTTTCCACACTTCAGATCGCGTTGGTCACGCTGGCTTTCTTTGCGCTCGAAAATCCGATATCCCGGCTGTTGTTCTGGCTCGGCATACGCGATCAGCCCTATTGAATTTCGTCGTTCACGCCGTCTCGGTCGGGCTGCTGTGCAGTTGATGCAGGGTGACTTCCGGCCGGCAATTCAGGCGCACGTCGATGAGCGATGAGCCGCAGCCGACAGACGTATAACCGGCCATGTCGCGGTATTTCCAGGCGCCGCGGGCGAAGGCGCGTGGGGTCGCGCTGTCGATGAACACCGGCAGTCCCCCCGGCAGACAGATCTGGCCACCGTGCGTGTGTCCGCTGAGCATCAGGCTGAAGCCGAGGTGCGCTGCCTTGCGGTAGGGCTCCGGGGTGTGTGATAGAAGGATGGCGCAGGACGCGGAAGTGACAACGGCCTCCAGCTTGTCGAAATCGTGTGTGCGGTACGTATGCGCGTCGTCGATCCCGGCCAGTGTCAGAGAATCGTTTCCGCGCCGGAGCGGTACGGCCTCATTCATCAGTACCGAGATTCCGAGGGCCTCCATGCCTGGAATCATGCGGATGGTGTCATGGTTGCCAAGTACGGCGTAGACCGTTTCGCCGAGATGTGGACGCAGTCGTGCCAGGGCGTCAAGTGCAGGCTGGTACGGGCCGAACGTGCGAAAGCGGAAATCCCCGGTGAGTACACAGACGTCATGGGCGAGACCGTTCACCCT
>QKII01000246.1 GCA_003249625.1 Propionivibrio sp.
GCCTTGATGCGGTTGACCAGCGCAATGGTCTGCCGGAAGTTTTCTTCGATGCCTTTGTAGTCCTTGGCGTCGAGGAGTTTCTTGGTGATGAGGTTGGAGCCGATGCCGCAGGCGACGATGCCGGCACCAAACCATTTGCGCAGGGACTCTTCGGTGGGTTCGACACCGCCGGTAGGCATGATGCGGGTCCAGGGCATGGGACCCATGACGCTCTTGACGAAGTCGGGGCCGCCGACCGAGGAGCCGGGGAAGACTTTGATGATTTCGCAGCCGAGTTCCTGGGCGTCGCCGATTTCGGTGGCGGAGCCGCAGCCGGGGCTGTAGGGGATCCCGCGGCGGTTGCAGACCTTGGCGACGTCGGCGTTGAGCAGCGGGCCGACGACGAACTTGGCGCCGTTGGCGATGTACAGTCCCGCCGTCGGGGCGTCGCAGACGGAACCGACGCCCATGATGACGCTCGGGTCGGCCTTGGCGAAGTGCTTCGCCACGTTGAGGAAGACGCTCGCGGCAAAGTCACCCCGGTTCGTGAACTCCACACACTTCGCGCCGCCGTTCGCGCACGCCTGGATCACGTTGATGCACACTTCTTCGTCCGGGTGATAGAACACCGGGATCACCGATTGATCCATCAGCGCACTCAGTACCGCCATCCTGTCTTTCGATGCCATTTCCTTGCTCCTGAACAAAAATACAACTGACACAACCGTGGGCCTGTCGTGCAAGCCCGCCTTTTAACTACTTAACTTCCTGCTGCGCATCGCCTTGACGTAGCCGAGACGCCTTGAAATCGTCAGCCCAACGTTCTTGAGTTCCTCGACGATTTTTTCCTTGTTCTCCATGAAGCGGTCGACCGGGCCCGAAACGCTGATCGCGGCTACGACCCCACCCGTATAGTTGTAGATCGGCACCGCCAGACAGTAAAGCCCTGGCTCGATTCCTTCATCGTCAACCGAATAGCCGTTGAGCCGGATGTGCGCGAATTCGTCATGAAGACGCATGCGGTCGATCACCGTCTTCTCGGTCAGTCGCTCCAGCGGCCTTTCAAATATCCGGTCCGATTCCTCGATCGGCAGGTTGGCCAGAATGGCCTTGCCCAAGGCAGTGCAAAAGGCCGGTCGCCGGCTGCCGAGCGTCGCGGTGGTCACGATCGACTGCGTACCTTCCGCCTTGTACAGATAAACCACATCGCCAGCGTTATAGACGGCAAGGAAAGAGGTCTCACCCACCGTGCTCGCCAGCTCTTTCAGATAGGGGATCGACACTTCGACGATGTCCTGCCCGATCAGGCCGCTCAGGCCGAGTTCCAGGGTTTTCAAGCCGATGCTGTATTTTTCGCTGTCCTGATCCCAGGTCACGTAGTCACGAGCCAGCAGAATGTCGAGGATACGGAACGCCGTCGTCTTCGCCACGCCGACCGTTTTTACGATATCGGCCAAGGTCGCGCCCCCCGGATTCACGGAAAGGAATTCGAGGATACTCAGCGTCTTGTCGATACCTGAATTGAGTCTTTCGTTCATACC
>QKII01000117.1 GCA_003249625.1 Propionivibrio sp.
CTCGAGTGCCATGCCGCAGCCACGTGCTACGCAAGTCAGCGGCTCTTCGGCGACGATCACCGGCAGGCCGGTCTCCTCCATCAGCAGCCGGTCGAGATCGCGCAGCAGTGCGCCACCGCCGGTCAGCATCATGCCCTTGTCGGCGATATCCGCGCCGAGTTCTGGCGGAGTCTTTTCCAGTGCGGACTTGACTGCCGAGACAATGCTGTTGAGCGGCTCCGTCAGCGCCTCGAGGATTTCATTGGAGGAAATCGTGAACTTGCGCGGAATGCCTTCGGCCTTGTTGATGCCGGAGACTTCCATCTCGCGAACCTCGGTGCCGGGGAAGGCTGAACCGATGCTCTTCTTGATCGCTTCGGCGGTGTTCTCGCCGATCAGCATGCCGTAGTTGCGGCTGATGTAGTTGATGATCGCCTCGTCGAGCTTGTCGCCGCCGACGCGGACCGATCCGGCATAGACCATGCCGCCGAGCGAAATTACGCCGACCTCGGTGGTGCCGCCGCCAATATCCACGACCATCGAACCGGTTGGCTCGGAAACCGGCAACCCGGCGCCGATTGCGGCGGCCATCGGCTCCTCGATCAGGAACACCTGGCTTGCGCCGGCACCGACCGCTGATTCGCGGATTGCGCGGCGTTCGACCTGGGTCGAACCGGAAGGAACGCAGATGATGATGCGCGGACTCGGCGAGAGCAGTCGCGAATCATGTACCTTGCGAATGAACTGCTTGAGCATCTGCTCGGTGACGGTGAAATCGGCGATGACGCCGTCTTTCATCGGGCGAATCACGGTAATCGCGCCAGGCGCCTTGCCGAGCATCTCCTTGGCGCTCTGGCCGACGGCCTGAATCGTCTTGCGGGCATTGGGCCCGCCTTCCATGCGAATGGCCACCACCGACGGTTCATCGAGGACGATGCCCTTGCCGCGCACGTAGATCAGCGTGTTTGCGGTGCCAAGGTCGATGGCCAGGTCGTTGGAGAAATAACTGCGCAGAAAACTGAACATGCGTGTCTATCCTGAAAGCTCCGCGGAGGCTGCGGACTGCAAAGCATTTATGATACCTTATAAGGCTTCCCGATTTCACATCTCACTGATTTCTAAGTCATGTCGCTTACCCTGGAACAAGTCCGGCGGGTTGCCCATCTGGCCCGGATTGAAATCAGCGACGCCGAGGCGGAAAGTACGCTCGGCCACCTGAATGGAATATTCTCCCTGATCGAGGAAATGCAGGCGGTTGATACCCGTGGCGTTGAACCGATGGCCCATGCTCAGGATCTGGCGCAGCGCTTGCGCGAGGACCGGGTGACCGAGATCGATCGCCGCGAGGCCTTCCAGTCGGTCTCGCCGGAAACGGAAGCTGGCCTCTTCCTCGTGCCGAAGGTGATCGAATGATTGAACGCAGCCTTTCTTCCCTCTCGCAGGCATTGGCGGCCAAGGAAATCTCCAGCGTCGAACTGACACAGCTCTATCTCGATCGCGTCGCGCGCCTCAATCCGACGATTAACGCCTACGTCACCGTCGACACCGAAAAGAGTCTGGCGCAGGCCAAGGCCGCCGACGCGCAGCGCGCCGCTGGCCAGGCCGGACCGTTGACCGGCATCCCGCTGGCGCAGAAAGACATCTTCTGCACCAAGGGCTGGCTGACCACCTGCGGCTCGAAGATGCTCGGCAACTTCGTCAGCCCCTACGATGCGACGGTGATCGAGCGGTGCAATGCGGCCGGCGCGGTCATCCTCGGCAAGACAAACATGGACGAATTCGCCATGGGGTCGTCGAACGAAACATCGTACTTCGGCGCGGTGAAGAATCCGTGGGATACGGCGTGCGTTCCCGGTGGTTCGTCGGGTGGTTCGGCAGCGGCCGTGGCCGCGCGGCTGGCGCCGGCAGCGACCGGCACCGACACCGGCGGCTCGATTCGTCAGCCGGCAGCCTTGTGCAACCTGACCGGCCTCAAGCCGACCTATGGCGTGGTGTCCCGCTACGGCATGATCGCCTTCGCCTCCTCGCTCGATCAGGGTGGGCCGATGGCGCGCACTGCTGAGGATTGCGCGCTGCTGCTGAATACCATGGCCGGTTTCGACGAACGTGATTCGACCAGCCTCGACCGCCCGGCAGAAGACTATCGTCGCGATCTGGAAAAGCCGCTGGCCGGCTTGAAAATCGGCCTGCCGAAGGAGTTCTTTGGCGAGGGCTGTGCGCCGGAAGTCATGGCGCTGGTGGAAGCGGCAATTGCCGAATACCGCAAGCTTGGTGCCGAAACGGTCGAGGTCAGTCTGCCGAACATGAAGCTGTCGGTGCCGGCCTACTACGTGATCGCACCGGCGGAAGCGAGTTCGAACCTGTCGCGCTTCGATGGCGTGCGCTACGGCTACCGTGCTCCCGAGTACGCTGACCTCAACGACATGTACAGCAAGACGCGCGCACAGGGGTTCGGTGCCGAGGTCAAGCGACGCATCCTGATCGGCACCTACGTACTGTCGCATGGCTATTACGATGCCTACTACCTGCAGGCGCAGCGGATTCGTCGCCTGATTGCCAACGATTTCGTCGAAGCCTTCAGGCAATGCGACGTGATCATGGGGCCGACCAGCCCGACGACGGCATTCCGACTTGGTGAAAAAGCCGCCGATCCGGTGCAGATGTACCTTTCGGATATCTATACGATTGCCGTCAACCTCGCCGGCCTGCCGGGAATGTCGATTCCCTGCGGCTTTGCTGGTGGCTTGCCGGCCGGCTTGCAGATCATTGGCGATTATTTCAGCGAGGCACGTCTGCTCAACGTAGCGCACCGTTACCAGCAGGTGACGGATTGGCATCAGCGGCAACCGGCCGCGCTGGACTGACCAACGTCGATGAAGCGGTTCCTTGCCGTTGTTGCGCTGTTTCTGCTGACGTCCTGTGCGACGCAGGAACCTGTGTCGTCTTCCTCTGCGGAAAGCAGATCGGCTGCCGAAGCACCGTCGGTGCCCAAGACCACGGAGCGCAGCGACAAGCTTGAGTCGCAACCGCTCAAGCATCTGCTCGGACGCAAGCTCAAGCCGATTCCCGACAGGGAACTCAATGTCCGGACCCGCTGTGCCTTCAAGGATGTGCAGGGCGGTCGTGGCAGTATGGATCTGCAGGTGACCAAGGCTGAGGTCAAGCGTTTCGTTGCCGAAGTGACGATTCCCCAGCAAGGGGTTTGCCGCTTCGACATGAAACAGTTCGAGCAGACGGCACGGATGCCGAACGTCGTTTTGAACGATAAGGGCAGCGCATGCACGGTTCGCATGTGGGAGCAGGGAAAAGGCGTCACGGTGGCGTTCAACGCTTGCCAGGCCCGGTGCAGCGGCGATGCGTTCAGCTATCTCTGGCCGATTCTGGTCGATACGCGCAGCGGCCGCTGCGCTTGAATAGTGAGTAACGAGTGATGAAACAGTGGGAAGTAGTGATCGGCATCGAGACGCATGTGCAACTCTCGACGCGCTCCAAAATTTTCTCGGGCAGTTCGACCGCTTTCGGTGCCGAGCCCAACGTTCAGGCCAATGCCGTCGATCTGGCGCTGCCTGGCGTGTTGCCGGTGCTCAACAAGGGGGCCGTCGAGTGTGCGATTCGTTTCGGCCTGGCCGTCGATGGCGAAGTGGCAGCAAAATCGGTATTCGCGCGCAAAAACTACTTCTATCCCGATCTTCCCAAGGGGTATCAGATCAGCCAGTACGAACTGCCCGTCGTAGTCGGTGGCAAGGTGGCGATCCAGGTTGGCCAAGGCGATTCGGTGACGGAAAAAGTCATCAACCTGACGCGTGCCCATCTGGAGGAGGATGCCGGCAAGTCGCTACACGAAGATTTTCACGGGAAGACGGGCATCGACCTGAACCGTGCCGGTACGCCGCTGCTCGAAATCGTCACTGAACCGGATATGCGTTCGTCGGCAGAGGCCGTAGCCTACGCCAAGGCGCTGCACTCGCTGGTGCGCTGGATCGGCATCTGCGATGGCAATATGCAGGAAGGCTCGTTCCGCTGCGACGCCAACGTCTCGGTGAGGCCCGTCGGGCAGCAGGAATTCGGTACCCGGCGCGAGATCAAGAACCTCAATTCGTTCCGCTTCCTGCAACAGGCCATCGATTACGAAGTGCAGTGGCAGATCGCGCACATTGAGGATGGCGGCCGTGTCGAACAGGCTACGGTGCTGTTCGATCCCGATACCGGCGAAACCCGCGCCATGCGCTCGAAGGAGGATGCGCACGACTACCGCTATTTCCCGGATCCTGATCTGTTGCCGCTGATTATCGACCGCGAATGGGTCGAGCGCACTCGCGATGCGATGCCCGAACTTCCCACTGCCAAGAAGCAACGGTTCGTCGCTGATTACGGGCTCTCCGCCTATGACGCAACGACACTGACCGCCTCGCTTGATGTTGCCGATTTCTACGAGGCGACAGTGACCGTTGCAGGGAAAACTGCGGCCAAGCCCTGCGCCAACTGGGTCATGGTCGACTTGGCCGCGCGTCTGAACAAGGATGGCAAGGATCTTGCCGATTCGCCTGTTTCGGCGGCACAACTGGGCGGCCTGGTGGCGCGTATAGCCGATAACACCATCTCCAACAACATCGCCAAGAAGGTGTTCGAGGCGCTATGGAATGGCGAAGGTAAATCCGCCGACGAGATCATCGAGAAGCAGGGACTCAAGCAGATCACCGATACCGGGGCCATCGAAGCACTGATTGACGGTGTTCTGGCGGCCAATGCAGCGATGGTCGCCGAGTTCAAGGCCGGCAAGGAGAAGGCGTTCAATGCGCTGGTCGGTCAGGCGATGAAAGCGACCAAGGGCAAGGCCAATCCGCAACAGGTTAACGAGCTGTTGCGCAAGAAGCTGGGGTAATCAGTCATTGCGCGCAGCCCGATAGGCGGGCTAGCGCGCTCTCCGGCGCTGCTGCAGATCGAGAAAGCGGGCGCGATCGCCGTCATATTTTGCTTGAATGGCGCCTGTTTCCTTGTGTTTGGCTTCGATAACCGATTGTTGTGACCGGATCTCGTACTCCGTATCGAGAAGCCCTTTCTTGATTTCCGGCGGGAGCGTCTTTTTCTTGTAGAACTCCGCCTCATCCTCGAACTTCTTGCGCCGAACACGGATTTCCGCGATGCGGCCTTCGGCTGCCTTGATCGATTTTCCGACTTCGTCCAGAGCACGTTTACGCATGGCCTCGATATCCTCGAGGTTGGCGTAGGTGTTGAGCAATGCCTGATCCTGGAGTTGCTGCTCCTTCTGCCGTGCCTCCTCTTCCTTGCGCTGCTTTTCCTCCTCCGCTCTTTGGGCCCGCTGTTCCGCCGTCAACGGTGCGTCGACCTCGCGCACGGTCTGGCCTGAGTGGCCTAATTCACGGTAGGCACGGCCGTAACACGCACGCGGAAGCGTATCGCCGCAAACCTGCTTGCCGGATGCATCGGCGCAGCAATAAAATCGGCCGCTGCCGGTTGCAGGTGCTCCTTCCGCCGTTGTCGCCAGTGCGACTGCGGCGAAAAGAAAAAGATGATTAACGGCTTTGGGCCACGCCATAGTTCAAGCGATAACGCGCGACGGCAGCTTCGTATTCGGAGAAATCCGGACGTTGCCGCAAGAATGTCATCAAATCGTCCAGCGTGGCGACGGCCACGACCGGGATGCCGTAGTCCTGTTCCACTTCCTGCACGGCGGACAATTCGCCGGTTCCGCGCTCCATCCGGTCGAGCGCAATGACCACGCCGGCAGGTGTTGCTCCTGCCTCACGGATGATCTCCACGGATTCGCGCACCGACGTGCCGGCGGAAATTACGTCGTCAATGATCAGGACACGGCCGGCCAAGGGCGTACCGATGATGTTGCCGCCCTCGCCGTGGTCCTTGGCTTCCTTTCGGTTGAAGGCGAACGGCAGGTTGCGGCCGGTGCGTGCCAGCGCCAGCGCGGTGACGGAAACCAGCGGAATGCCCTTGTAGGCGGGGCCGTACAACATGTCGATGTCGATACCGCTTGCCTGGATTGCCTTGGCGTAGAATTGCGACAGACGGTCGAGTGCCGCGCCGTCGTTGAACAGGCCGGCGTTGAAAAAGTACGGAGAAAGCCGTCCTGCCTTGGTCTTGAATTCCCCGAAACGCAGGACGTTCTGCGCGAGGGCGAACTCGATGAATTCCTGACGAAAATCCATTGAAGAACTGCCTTGTTTGTATGATTTTTTGGGCCGAGAGCGGTCCGGAGTGGCTATGGTACGCATCATTAACCTAAATCTCAACGGCATCCGCTCGGCGTGGAGCAAGGGCGTCGCTCACTGGCTGGCCGGACAGTCCGCCGATGTCATCTGCCTGCAGGAGCTGAAGGCGCAACTCCCTGACTTGTCGGGCGAGATGCGGAAGCCCGAAGGATTTCACGCGTTCTACCACTGTGCGGAAAAGAAGGGCTACAGCGGGGTCGGTCTGTGGTGCCGGAATGAGCCGGATGAAGTCATTGAGGGAGTCGGTGACCGCGAATTCGACGCCGAAGGCCGCTATCTGCGTGCCGATTTCGGCAATCTCTCGGTGATCTCGCTCTATGTCCCGTCCGGATCAAGTTCGCCGGAACGCCAGGAAGCCAAGTTTCGCTTTCTCGATCTCTTTCGTCCGCATCTCGTCGACCTGTGTGCGAGCGGACGCGACATCGTTATCTGCGCCGACTGGAACATTGCCCATCGGGAGATCGACTTGAAGAACTGGCGGTCGAACCGGAAGAACTCGGGTTTCCTGCCGGAGGAGCGCGCGTGGATTGGTCAAGTGCTCGACGACGGCTGGATTGATGCGTTCCGGAAACTGCATCCGGAGGCGACCGAAACTGCCTATACGTGGTGGTCGAACAGAGGACAGGCCTGGGCGAAAAACGTGGGCTGGCGCCTCGACTACCAGCTGGTGACGCCTTTGCTCGCAGAGAAGGCCGTCGCGGCGACGGTTTTCAAAGACCGGCGCTTTTCCGACCATGCGCCGCTGACCATCGATTACGCGATCTGAGATCGATACGCGGTTGCCGTTGCAATTGCATCAGAACGACAAATGATTCTGTGGGCAAAGCCTGTTTTACATTGATTCGCGCAGCTAATTTGGATAATCTGAACGGGCGCGATCGCCGAATGGCGCGGTCTGGTTTTTCCACATACCCGATGAGGTGCCCTATGTCTGAAGTGTCTGATTTCCCCAGTAACAGCAAAGAAAAACTCGTTTCCGACATGAAGGTCGTCGTCTCGGATGCCGAGGAAATTCTGCGTGCCACGGCCGGTGTCGCCGGTGACAAGATTGGCGAACTGCGCGAACGCATCCTGGATCGCTTGCACGACGCCAAGATCCGCCTTGCCGAGGCCGAGGAGATGCTGGTCGACCGTACCAAGGCCGCGGCCCGTGCGACCGACGATTACGTCAATGACAATCCGTGGCGCGCAGTTGGCATTGCCGCCGGCGTCGGGCTGTTGCTCGGCATTCTCATCGGCCGTCGCTAGATCGCTCGGGAATGAGAGAGAGTCAAGGCGCGGAGCCGGGCGGGCTGTTTTCCGCGCTGAGGAATATCGCGGTAACGCTGCTGGCGACCGGCCGGACGCGGCTGGAGTTGTTGTCGAATGAACTGGAGGAGGAAAAACTCCGTGCCGTTCGGTTGCTGATGGCCGCGCAAGGCATGCTTTTCTGCTTCGGTGTCGGAATTGTTCTGATCGTCGCGTTTCTGGTGGTGCTCTTCTGGGAACAGCGGCTGGCTGTGCTCGGTGTTTTCGCACTGCTTTTCCTCGTGCTCGGCGGGGTGTGCCTGGCCGCTCTCCGGCAGGCTGCGCGCCGTCCGCAGAAACCCTTTTCCGCAAGCATCGCCGAACTGCAGGAAGATTTGAATCAACTGAGATCCCTGGCTGGACATGAACCGCCATCTCGATGAACTCTTGCTCCGTCGTGGGCGCCTGATCGAACGGATCGCCAGTCAGCGCGAGGTGTTGCAGCACGAGCTGGTGCCGGTAGGTCACGCGCTGGGCAAGGTCGACACGGCGGTAGCCGCTGTTCACTCTGCTGCCGCTACTGTTCGTCGCCATCCGGTCATGGCGTCAGCGGCTGTTGCCGTGTTGTTCTGGGCCAAAGGCAAGTCGTTGCTGCGCTGGGGCGGGAAGGCGTTTTCCCTGTGGCAAAGCTGGCGGCTGATTCAGGCGAGCGTCGCCGAGTGGGGCGGACGCGTCCGCATGTGAGGATGTGAACGCGCCGAAAGTCGGAGAGAAAACAGACGCGGAGGAACCCGCCGAAGGCTTCGTTGCGCGCATGCTTGGCTCGCAGAAAAGACAGGCGAATGATCTGCTGGCGGATCTGGTGCGCATGCGCGGGTTGATGCCGCTGCTCATGAAACATCGCAACGGGGGATGTTGGACCCGGCAGGAGAAAGCGGAGTTGTTGATGCAATTACGCATCCTGTCGCGGGTTTCGCCTGCCTTGTTGTTCCTGCTTCTTCCCGGATCGGCCCTGCTTCTTCCTGTATATGCCTGGTGGCTTGATCGCCGGCGCCGCCCGCGCACGATGGCGGTCGACAAGCATCACTGATTCATTCGTCGTTCCAGATTGCCTGCGCAAGCAATTGCTTCGTCGCAGCTTCGGCCCAGCCTCGGTTTGCTGCGGGGCTGGCGGGGCTCGGGTGGAGGACCCTGCCGATCCGGATGCCCGTTCCCGCGAGCGCCTTAGCTGCGCGGCCTTCCGCAAACGCGCCGATTCCCACGATCCACTCCGGTTTCAATGCGCCGATGAGCGTGCGCAGATGGTGGTCGCAGGCCGCGTAGAGCGGTTCCGTTTCGGATGATGGCAGCTTGTCGGGCGTGACGTTGCGTCCGCCGTCGAAGAAGGCCAGCGGGCAGTAATTGGCTACGAAATTCTCGGTAAAAAAGGCTTCAGCTGTGCCGAAACGTTGCTGAAAAAGGCTCCAAAGCCGGCGGCCGCTGACTTCCGAACGCGTACAGGCGAAACCTTCGACCGGGCGCTTCGGGTTTTCGTGCGCAGGCTTGATGACCGGAGCGTCGATGCCCATCCAGTCACGTGCAGCGGCAATTTCGCCGAATGGGATACCGCACTGCACCATGCCGAAAGGGCCGGGATTCATGCCAACGAAGACGACTCGTTTCCGCGAGTTTCCGAAGCGCTGCAGGTATTGTTCATGCGGCGCCCAAGCGTAATCGAGCGGGTTGTAAATGTGCGACACCGGTGCCGAAAAATTCAATTGATCGACATCGCTTGCCAGCGTCTTTGCTGCAACGATCAACTGCGCAGTGATAGGGTTTTCCGTTGCCGTCATTGGGTTCCTGTTGCATTTTCGGAGAGCGAGCGGAGAGGATTCTTCATCCGCCACACCATGATGACGCCGGGCAGGGCGACGAGTATCGAGAAAAGGTAGAACGCCTGCCAGCCGATGCTTTCGGTGAGCACGCCAGCGACCGGGCTGACGTAAATACGTCCGACGGCAGCCAATGCGGAGAGCAGGGCGTAATGGGTCGCGGTGAAGCGGCTGTTGCACAGCGCCATCAACAGCGCCACCAGCGCCACGGTGCCCATGCCGCCCGTGATGTTTTCAGCCGCGACTACCGTGAGTAACAGGAAATCGAGCGAAGCAGCCTCGCGCAACGAAACGACAATCCAGTCGAATGGCGGCACGGCGATGCTTCCCCAGGCACCTTTGCCAAGCACGGCGATCAGGTAGAAGCCAAAGTTCGAGATCAACTGCAGGATGCCGAAGAACAGCAGCGCGCGATAGAGGCGAAGCCTTAGCATCAGCGCACCGCCAACGATGGCGCCGAAAATCGTCAGCCAGATGCCGATGATCTTGTTGGCGATGCCGACCTCTGCCTGCGAGAAGGCCAGGCCCTTGATCAGGAAGGCGGTGGTGAGGCTGCCGGCAAAGGCGTCGCCGAGCTTGTAGAGGACGATCAGCAGCAGAAACAACGCGGCGCCGGGTTGGGCGAAGTAACTGGCCAGTGAGGCATTGAGCGTCTCGAAGTGCACCAGGCGTGCGAACCACCAAGCCAGCGGCAGCGCAGCGGCGATTTCGGAAAGGACGAACAGAAGTTGAATCCAGTGGTTGCCGCCGTTCGGGTCGAATCCGACCAGGAGCAACAGATTGCGCGCAAGGTAATAGCCAGCGAACACGCCTCCGAGCATCGCCACGAAACCGCTGATTTCCCTGCCGGCACTGGACGCCAGTGGTTTCGACTTGCTATGGACGGATGGAAGCAGGAGCAGCGAAAGAGCGGCGGCGCCGCCCATGATCGTCCCCATCAGCGCGTATACCCTTGGCCAGGATTGCCACTGGTCGGCCCAGATCAGTGCTATGCCGCCGGAAAGGATCATCGCCAGGCGGTAACCGAAAACGTGCAGCGAGGCGCCGAGGCCATGCTCAGCCTTGTCGCTGAGGACATCTGCGCGATAGGCGTCGATCACGACGTCCTGCGACGCGGAAAGAAAGGCCAGCAACACGGCCCACTGGGCAAAGAGCATTGGCTGGCGGCTTGGCGATAGGCTGGACATGATGAACAGGACGAGTGCCAGGCTGCCTTGGGTCAGCACGACCCAGCCTCGCCGCCTTCCGAGCCACGGTGGCTCGAAGCGGTCCATCAACGGCGCCCAAAGAAACTTGAAAGTGTAGGGCACGCCAACGAGACCGAAGAAGCCGATCGTCGCGATATTGACGCCGTCGACCGCCAGCCAGGCTTGTAGCGCCTGGCCTGTCAGCGCCAGCGGCAAACCGGAGGCAAAGCCAAGAAGAAGTACCGCGGTGAGGCGGTAGCTGCGACCTGCGGCGAGCATCCGTCTAAGGCCGGCCAAGCCGGTAGAAAGCCAGGCTGCCGTTGAGGTTCGGGTCGTCGCTGACCGGTTGTCCGAAGACATCGAAGGCCAGGCGTTCGCGGATGAGGATGCCGAGCTTGTCGCACAAGGCCTCGAAATCGACGATGGTGAAGAATCGCACGTTTGGCGTGTCGTACCACTCGTAGGGCAGGTCTTCGGATACCGGCATATGCCCAGCGGCGATGGCCTCGCGATTTACCCTGTAGGCGAAATTGGGAAAACTGACGATAGCTTCGTCGGCGACACGCAGCATCTCGTTGAGAATACGCTCGGTGCTGTGCATCGCCTGCAACGCCTGCGAGATGATCGCGTGGCTAAACGAGCGGTCCTCGAAGCCGGACAGTCCGCCTTCGATGTCGATCTGAATCACGTCGACGCCGTTGCGGATGCAACCGAGCACGCTATCGTGCGCGATCTCGACACCATAGCCGGAAATTTGTTTGCTTTCGTTGAGGTAACGCAACAGGCGGCCGTCGCCGCAGCCGAGGTCGAGGACATGTTCGCCCTCGGGAATCCAGTGAGCAATCACGGCGAAATCGAAGCGCTCACGCTCCGTGGCGGTCAATGGCGTCAATGTGGTTCCGCGCGGTCTAAGAGGGGTCATACCTTGATCTTCTCCAGATAGGCGCGCAGGACCGCATGGTAGTGCGCATCGTCGAGCAGGAAGGAGTCGTGGCCGGCGTCACAATCGATCTCCGCATAGGCGACGCGGCGCCGGTTGTGCATCAGTGCGAAGACGATCTCGCGGGAACGCAGTGGCGAGAAGCGCCAGTCGGTGGTGAAGCTGGCGACCAGGAAGTTGGCTCGTGCCCGGGCGAATGCTGCGGCAAGGTCACCGCCGTAAGCGTAGGCCGGGTCAAAGTAGTCGAGCGCCTTGGTTGTCAGAAGATAGGTGTTGGCGTCGAAAAAACCAGCGAACTTGTCACCCTGGTAGCGCAGATAGGATTCGATCTCGAAGTCAACGTCGTAGCTGAAGCTGTGCTCGCCGTTGCGCAGATCGCGGCCGAATTTTTCGTCCATCTGGTCGTCGGAGAGATAGGTGATGTGGCCGATCATGCGCGCCAGGCGAAGGCCGCGTGTCGGCACGACACCGTGTTCAGCGTAGTGTCCGCCATGGAAATCGGGGTCGGACAGAATGGCCTGGCGCGCGACTTCATTGAAAGCGATGTTTTGTGCCGACAGCTTCGGCGCGGAGGCAATGGCTATCGCGTGGCGGATGCGCTCGGGAAACTCCAGTGACCACTCGATGGCCTGCATGCCGCCGAGGCTGCCGCCGATGACTGCGGCCCATGTGTCGATGCCGATATCGTCGGCCAGGCAGGCCTGTGCTGCGACCCAGTCCTCGACCGTTACCAGCGGGAAGTCGGCGCCATAGCGCTTGCCCGTTGCCGGGTTGATCGACAGCGGCCCGGTCGAGCCGTAGCAGCCGCCGAGATTATTGACGCCGATGACGAAAAACTTGTTGGTGTCGAGCGGCTTGCCCGGGCCGACGAGATTGTCCCACCAGCCGACGCTTTTTGGATCGTCGGCGTAGGTGCCGGCGACGTGGTGGCTGCCGGACAACGCGTGGCAGACCAGCACCGCGTTAGAGCGGGCGGCATTGAGCGTGCCGTAGGTTTCATAAACGAGTTCGAACGACGGCAGGTGGCCGCCGCCTTTCAGCGCCAGTGGCGCATTGCGGCGAAAGCGTTGCGGGGCAACGTTGCCGACGGAATTTTCGAGTGACATGACGTTTGTGCCGAAAAAACAAAAGCCCAGTCGGCTATAAAGGGCGGACTGGGCAGTCTCCGCTTTAGCCGTATTTGTTGAGCGCCCGCAAGCTGATCATTCAAATCGGCGCTAGGAGGGGAAAGTACCGCTGCCTCCGGGAATTGTCAATTCGCTTTACATCGTGCCAAGGAAACGCGTGCCACGGATATGCGACGCAATCATCGACAGATGTGGGCCAGGTGCGTTACTTGCGCCGTGAGAATGGCGCAATGGCAAGCAAGGCCAAGGTCTGAGCGAGGATCGACAGCAGCGTCCGGAGCGGCAGATTGTCGTCTTCAATCAAGTCCTGCAAGGTCAGCATCGTTGCGATCTCCAAAATGCGACACGCTATCTTCCTTTGTCCATGCGCTCAGTGCAATAAGTCACGACGCAGTCGAATTGACCTTTCTGGTTTGTTGACTAGGCTTGGTCAACGGGGGAGGATTCATTTGCCCGTTCCGGGGTGTTCTTGTCGATGGAGGTGTACGATGGGCGAACAGGAGAAGTACGACATCCCCGCGCTTCGGGCAAAGATGCTGGCTCTTCTCGGCGAACGGGCCAAGGATTATCCCGAGGAACTGGAACGGCGTTTCCCGCGCATCCTTGCGAAGCTGGTCGAGGTGTGGGGCAAACCGGCGGCCGACACGTATCTGGACAGCCTGATGGTCTCGGATCGCCCGAGTCGTCAGGGGTTTCCGTTTGAGGTAGCGAGCGAGATCCTTCGTCTGTCGATGGTCCACAGCACGTTGGATGTTCAAAAGCCGGTGAGTGCAAAAAGCGCGCAGGGCAGCTACGGAAGTGACTTCGACGACTTTGCCGAGCGGCGTTCAAGCCGCTGAGGTTACAGGGGGATCACCTTTTGCGCGCGTGCCTGGGCTTCGACGATCCTTAACATGTTGCCGATATCGCCGACCCGAACCGTGTCGATCAGACCGTAGTGCTCAAGGCAGGTACGGCAGACAATCAGCGGGACGCCCGCGTTCGACAGTGCTGCGAGTTCAGTCAGGCAGGGTGATCCGTCGACGACCAGCTTGACTCCATCCGCGTAGAAAAGGATCGCTTGCGGATGCTGGCCGAGCTCGGCCAGGGTCCGCAGATAGTTGGTCGCGAGCTTGGTGCGTAGCGCTTCGTCGGCGTGGCCGAGACCGTACTGGTTGAAGACAACAGCGGTGTGGGCGAAATCGTTGGCCATGGCGAAACTCATGCGGTGACGGTGATGACGGGCGCGCCGGCACGCATGCGCCCAACCACGGCGGCCGAGGCGAAGCCTTGCGCGTGGAAGCGCGCCAGCACGTCGGCGGCGCACTCCGGCGCGACCGAGGCGAGGAGGCCGCCGCTGGTCTGCGCGTCGGCCATGATCCGGCGAAGCCAGTCGGGAACGGCGTCGGCGAAGGCGACATCAGCACCGAAGCTTGCCAGGTTACGCCCGATGGCGCCGGGGCCGATGCCTTCTTTGGCGAAGCCGACGACGGCGGGAAGCAGCGGCAGCGCGTCGGCCTCGACGAAGGCGCCGAGCTGTGCGCCACGGCACAGTTCGAGCAGATGGCCGAGCAGGCCGAAACCGGTGACGTCGGTCAACGCATGCACGCCGTCGAGCGCGGCGAGTTCGGCGCCGATGGTGTTGAGCTGCGTCGTGGTGTCGATCAGCTGCCGGTAGCCGTCTTCGTCGAGTACGCCCTTCTTCATGGCGCTGCCGAGGATGCCTACGCCGAGCGGCTTCCCGAGGATCAGCACATCGCCGTCGCGGGCGTGGCTGTTGCGCTTGACCTTCTCCGGATGCACGAGGCCGAGCGCGACGAGGCCGTAGATCGGTTCCGGGGCGTCAATCGAGTGACCGCCGGCGAGCGGAATGCCGGCACGGGCGCAGACACTGGCGCCGCCGGCCATGATCTGCTGGATGGCTTCCATTGGCAGCACGTTGATCGGCATGCCGACAATCGCCAGCGCCAGGATCGGCTTGCCGCCCATCGCGTAGATGTCGGAGATGGCGTTGGTTGCCGCGATGCAGCCGAAGTCGAACGGATCGTCGACGATCGGCATGAAGAAATCCGTGGTGGCGACCAGCGCTTGCTCGTCGTTGAGGCGATAGACGGCGGCGTCGTCCGACGTTTCGGTGCCGACCAGCAGGTCGGGGAAGAGTTGCGTCTGCGGCAGCGCTTTTAGCATGTCGGCGAGCACGGCGGGGGCGATCTTGCAGCCACAGCCGCCGCCGTGGGAAAGCTGGGTCAGGCGAATGTTTTCCATGGGGGCCTCGTTTACAATCCGACAATTATCCGCCGTTTGTTCTTCCATGAAAAACCAGCTTGCCACTCTGGCCGAACTCGATCGTTTTTCCTGCGTTATCGATGTGCGAACCCCCGCCGAGTTCGCCGAGGACCACCTTCCTGGGGCGATCAACGCGCCTGTGTTGAGCGATGAGGAGCGCGTCGTCGTTGGCACGATGTACAAACAGGTGTCGCCGTTTGAAGCGACCAAATACGGTGCCGCGCTGGTCGCGAAGAATATTGCGCATCATCTCGAAACGATCTTCGCCGACAAGCCGATCAACTGGAAGCCGTTGATCTATTGCTGGCGTGGCGGCAAGCGCTCTGGCTCGATGACTGCCTGGTTCCGGCTGATCGGTTGGAAGGCCTGTCAGCTTCAGGGAGGGTACAAGGTTTACCGACACCAGGTTTTGGAGCGCCTGAATGTGCTGCCCGGGCAATTCCGTTTTCTCGTGCTCGCTGGCATGACCGGCAGCGGCAAGACCCGGCTGCTGCGTGCGCTGGGCGCTCAGAGCGCGCAGATTCTCGACCTCGAACACTTGGCACGGCACCGCGGTTCCCTGCTCGGTTCGGTGCCGGGTGAGGCACAGCCAACCCAGAAGGGGTTTGACAGTCGCCTGGTGCAGGCACTTGAACAACTCGATCCGTCACGACCGGTGTTCGTCGAGGCCGAAAGCAGGAAGATCGGCCAGGTCCAGCTGCCGGAATCGATGATGCAAGCAATGGCCAATTCCGAGTGTATTCGTGTCGAAGCGAGCATCGACGACCGCGTCGATTTTCTCTGCGAAGACTATGCGACGTTGCTCGATGACCCGGTTCGTTTCAAGGCGCTGCTGTCGTGTCTCGTCGAATTGCATGGCAAGCAGGTGATTGCGCACTGGCACGAGTTGATTGACGCCAGGGCCAAGCCGGAGCTGTTTCGCGAACTGATTGAACGGCACTACGATCCTGCCTATAAGCGCAGCAGTCGGGGGCTGTTCCCGAAACTGCCACAGGCACAGGCGTTTGTTTTCCGGCCAAATGCTGATGATCTCCGTGCGGACGCGGTCAGGTTGCTCGAGGGCGTTGGTTGAAAGCTCGTGTTGCAGGTGGTTGTCGTGTCCACGGTAAATGGATGACGAATTAGTTGGAATGATGTTCCGAGTTTTTGTTATTTGTTGTATTTTGTCGGAACATAATTCCTATTTTATGGGGGCGCAATGAAAGCGAATTCGATCAGCAGTATCGAAGTGCGGTTGCACACGATTCCCTTGCCGGAAATCCTCTCCGACGCCAAGCACGGAGACCATACGCATTTCGAATTGGTAACGGTGACTGTCACTTTGCACGATGGGCAACAGGGTACCGGGTATACCTATACGGGCGGAAAAGGCGGGCGAGCGATTCAGGCGATGATCCGTTACGATCTCGCGCCGGCCCTGATCGGAAAAGATGCCACCGGAATCGACGAGATTTTCGACTTCATGGAATGGCATGTTCATTACGTGGGGCGTGGAGGCATTGCAGCTTTCGCCACTTCGGCGATCGATATCGCGCTCTGGGATATCCGTTGTCGAGCGCAGGGACTTCCGCTGTGGAAAGTGGCGGGCGGCGCGTCCAATTCGACGCGGGCGTATTGCGGCGGGATCGACCTCGGGTTTACGCAGGAAAAGTTGTTGCAGAGCATCCAGGGCTATCTCGACCGTGGGTTCAATGGCGTCAAGATCAAGGTCGGGCGTCCCGATCTCGCCGACGATGTCGCGCGGGTCGAGGCAGTGCGCAAACTGGTCGGGCCGGATGTGACCTTCATGGTCGATGCCAACTATTCCATGACCGTCGAACAGGCGATCGCAGCGGCCCGGGCCTTCAAACCCTTCGACATCTATTGGTTCGAAGAGCCGATCATTCCTGACGACTATTCCGGCTATGCCCGGATTGCGCAGGAAACCGGCGTGCCCCTGGCAATGGGCGAGAATCTACACACGCTGCACGAGTTCGGTTACGCCTTCGAGCAGGCCCGCCTCTCCTACATCCAGCCCGATGCGTCGAACTGCGGCGGTATCACCGGCTGGCTGAGGGTGGCGGAGTTGTCGCGACGTCATGGGCTGCCTGTTTGCACGCACGGCATGCAGGAACTGCATGTCAGCCTGCTCTCGGCACAACCTAATGCAGGGTGGCTGGAAGTACACAGTTTTCCGATCGATGCGTATACCACTCGGCCTTTGGTTGTCGAGGATTGCCGCGCAGTTGCGCCGGACGCGCCGGGAACCGGCGTCTCGTTCGATTGGGAAAAGCTCGATCCGCACCTGACACAGAGGGAAGTGATCGCTTAGGTGCCATTTGCCGGCTCGGGCGGCCCCTTTTCGCCACGGCGCTTCGGCGCCGCCTTCGCTCGTTGCATGCGGCTCAGGCGGCGGCGGATTTCGTCGGAGTCCATCCACACGTCGCTGCCCTTGAGAATCTTGTCGATTTCGCCATCGGTCAAGAACGGGATGCAGATGCGCTCCATGACCTTCTGAAACCAGTTGCTGACGGCGACGATCTCGGCCTGCTGCTCGTTGCCCTTGCCGGCAAAGCTGCCGGAATAGATATGGAACATCAGCTGGCAGTTGTCATGCACGATCAGCTTGTCGCCGCAGAGAAAGATCAATGCCGCCATTGAGAAAGCGCGCGCTTCGAGGATGGTGGCGACCCGCGCCTCGGAGGCGAGAACGTTGTTGATGATCTGGAGGCCGGTATTGAAGTCGCCGCCCGACGAATTCAGGTGAAGGTAGATCAGGTCGGTGTCGCTGGCCGTGCGCAGCGTGTAGAACAATTCGGTGTAGTACTGCGGTTCCAGGATGTCGCCACACAGGTAGTACGACACCTCCCGGATCGGAGACTGGCGCTCGTAGCGAATCAGACCCTTGAACTGAATTACCTGGATGTCCGGTTCTTGCTCGAGGTCGTGGCTGCTGACACCCTGGCGTATCATGATCGTCTCCCGGGATGGCTTGCTTCATTATGGGTCGCTCTGCGACAGGTTGCCAGTCGCTGGGGGAAGATCGCGGAATTCTGATATCTTCGTGCGGATGTCGAAACCTCTTTCTGTTGCCGTCGCCGGACTGCGCGACACGATCCCGCTGACCGTCGGTACGACGCCGTTTGCCATCATTTTCGGTACGTTAGTCGTCTCCGCTGGCATGCCTCCAGAAGCAGCGCTGGCGCTCTCGATATTCGTTTTCGCCGGCTCGGCGCAGTTCATTTCGATCACCTTGATCGGCGGCGGTGCTGCCTTGCCGGTGATCTGGCTGACCACCTTCGTGGTGAACCTCCGTCATGCCTTGTACAGCGCCACGGTACAGCCTGTCACCAAATCGTGGCCATTCCCGTGGCGGGTACTCGGGGCCTTCTGGCTGACCGATGAATGCTTTGCCGTCTTCGAGCGGCGCATGCAAACGACCGGCGCCGAGGATTCGCTACCGTACTACCTTGGCTCGGCGGTGTCTTTCTATCTCAACTGGGTGACGTGGACGGCGGTGGGCGCGTATCTAGGCAACCTCATTCCGGGCGTGGCGACGTTGGGCCTTGATTTCGCAATGGTTGCCACCTTCGCCGCGATCATCGCGCCGCAACTGAAGTCGGTCATTCCTCTGTCCGTGGCGACGACGGCTGGTACCGTCGCCTTGCTGGCACAGGGGCTGCCCTACAAGCTCGGGCTGATGCTCGCCGCGCTGGCGGGCGTCGTCGTCGGCGTGCTGCTCGACGGCTGGCGTCGCCGGCTGGCGACGGAGGAGGCAGCATGAACGACTTTCTGTGGGCAGCCATCCTCGGTATGTTCGTGGCGACCTACGTCGTGCGCGCCAGTTTTATCGTCTTCGGGCAGAAGCTGCGTTTCCCACCAGCGGTGGTGCAGGCGCTGGGCCACGTGCCGGTGGCCGTGCTGACCGCGATTGTGGTGCCGGAGGCGATCATGCCCGGCGGCCATCTCGATGTCTCACCGGGCAATTCCTACCTCGTCGGCACGCTGGTCGCCGGGCTGGTGGCTTGGAAAACACGCAATATCCTGACTGCCGTGCTGGTCAGCTTTGCCGTGTTCGGCGCGATGCGCTGGCTGCTCTGACCCGCTCAGCGACGGCGCTCATCCTCCGGTCGCGGCTTGTGCTCGCGGTGTTCTTCGCGTCGTTCCCGCCGTTCCGGAGGGCGTTCTTCCCTGCGGATCTGCGCGTGGCGTCTGTCCGTGTCGCGTGATTCCATCTGCTTTGCGGCGGGCGCTTCGTGGCGCGGTTCGTGGGAGAGGCGACGCTCTTCCCACCGTTGCCGTGGAGGTTCCTTCAAGGCTGGCGAGGCTTGACGATGCTCAACCTGCTGTGGGCGGTCATCGTCACGGCGGCTGTCGCGCATGCGCGGTGCCGGCGGGTCCTCGCGGAACGTGCGCGACGGCGAGACGCTGATCGGCCGCGGCTCGTCGCGATGGATAAAGCGGCTTTGTCGTACGACTTCGTGGGGGCGAACGACGATGTCGTCAATATTCCGGATGTCGCGCACGTGCGGCTCGTTGACGTGCCTGACATGGGTGCGGCTGCTCCGGTAGTACGGAACATAGACCTCGCGAGGCGCCAGCGGGAACCAGCGAACCGGCGGTGTGCCGATGCTCAGGGAAAAGCCTCCGTCTGCGCCCCCCATCCACGCGACGAGCGCCGGTGCGAAGACTGGTCGGGCGATGCGGCTTCCTGGTACCCAGGCCCAGGCGCTGTGAATCCGCACCCAGCGCCCGTAATGGAAGGGGGCGAAGCCCCACGGTTCGTAGCCGACCCAGGTCCAGCCCCACGGAGCGACCCACGCCCAGTGGCCGTCGCGGTACGGTGCCCAATCGGCCGCCACGGCGTGCGGGAACCATACGGCGCCGTAAGCGGGGGTTTCGGACCAGTCGCCCCAGCGGTCCAGATCCTGTGCTCCGGTCATTTCCGGCGAAACGTAGCGCGCAGTGGCCGAAGCACGCTGCTGCTGGTCGCGAGCCGCGCTCCAGTGCGTGAATTCATCGCTGCTTCCGTGCGTCATGCGGTAGGCGAAACGTCCGCTCTCATCGGTCCACACGCGGGCGGCCTCGCCGGCGCCGATGTCGATCGCCGCGTCCCTGCCGTCCGCTCTCAGCGTGCCGAAATACGCGGTCGCCACGGCACCGCGATGGTCCTGGTCAAAGCGGTAGATGCCCGTATCTCTCGCACGGAAGCGGGCATGCGGCGTGTCGAGCACGAAATCGTGGCGGGTGTCGTCGGTCGGCAGTTTTGTGATCAGGCGTCCGTCGTCGAGGCGGAGATGGATTTGCTCGTCGTCCACGCGGTCGAGCACGATCCGGCTACCGGAATCAAGGCGGAGCGTCATCGCTCCGATCTGGATCTCTGCGCGGGCGCCGGGCGCGGTGGAAACGATGTCGCCGCTGGTCAACGGCTGGTTGAGCGGTGCCGCGCCGAGTTCGCCGGTTCGCGGGTTGTTCAGATAGACGTCTCCGGACGTCCACGCGATGCGGCCGATACGGCCGGGCGGGTCGTTCTGGGCGAGGGCGGGCAACGCGATAAACGCGGCCATGGCGGCCAGCAGGAGGGTGCGGCCGCGGTGGAGAAGGGTAGGAAGAGTGAGCATGTGGACATCCTGTTCAGAGAACCTGAACCGGAAAACGTTGTGGGCCCGCATGTGGTGCACATGGGAAACACTTTGTTGCACCTCGGAAGCGCAGGAAAAGAAAACGGCGCCGTAGCGCCGTTTCAGGGAGAGCCGCCGTGGACGATCTATTCTTCGATCACCACGCTGGTATAGACCTCCTGTACGTCGTCCAGACTCTCCAGTGCATCAAGCAGCTTCTGCATCTTGATGGCATCGTCGCCGGTGACCTCGGTTTCGTTCTCGGCCTTCATCGTGACCTGTCCGAATTCGGCGGTGAAGCCGCCGGCCTCCAGTGCATCCTTCACCGTCATGTAGTCGGCGGGCGGGGTGATGACCTCGATCGAGCCGTCGTCGTTGGTGATTACGTCCTCGGCGCCCGCCTCGATGGCTGCGTCCATCAGCGCGCCCTCATCGGTGCCCGGGGCGAAGATCAGCTGGCCGCAATGCTTGAACTGGAAGGCAACGCAGCCGTCGGTGCCCATGTTGCCGCCGTGCTTGTTGAAGGCGTGGCGGACTTCCGCGACGGTACGCGTCTTGTTGTCGGTCAGGCAGTCAACCATGATCGCTGCGCCGCCGATGCCGTAGCCTTCGTAACGGATCTCGATGTAATCCACGCCTTCCAGTTCCCCGGTGCCCTTCTTGATCGCGGTGTCGATCTTGTCCTTCGGCATGTTGACGGCCTTGGCCTTGTCGATCGAGGCGCGCAGGCGCGGGTTGAAGCTGGGATCGCCGCCGCCCATCTTGGCGGCAACGGTGATTTCCTTGGCGACCTTGGAGAAG